>JANYKY010000361.1 GCA_025357975.1 Gemmatimonadaceae bacterium | reverse complement strand
TGTAATTCCCTGGGCGTTTGCATCGGTTGCGACTGCGGCCGCGAGCACAATGCCTAGAACCGCGAAGATACGGGTCAAACGTCGTGTGAGCATCATAGAACCTTGGGTATATGGGGTTGAGAATGATCCGATGTGCCGACGACTGCTCGCGACATTCTGAGGTATGTCACGCTGCACTGTGACATCGAACGTGCTCTCAAACTGGCCCGTTTCCGGTTGCTGCTACGGAGGTCAGTGGGCGCTCGAATCGCCTCAAAGGTACCGGCTGACGCGAGTGGGAGCAAGCGGATTTTCGCGCAGCTTCTGTAACGCTCCGGCGAAGAAAAGCAATCAGGGCGTTGACCGTCCGACGGTGAGAAAATAGACCGGAATGCCCACCGAAATGCCACCTAGCACGCCGAGCGTCGGCCACCGGCTGGACGGGTCGATGATCGCGTTGATGAGCAGCATGGCGGTTGAAACTATGAAAATCAGCGGAACGATCGGATATCCCGGAACTCGGAACGAAGGATTGTAATCTGCACGCTTGCGCAGCGCGTAGACCGATGCGACGGCCAGCGCATAGAACGGCACGATAGCCGTCACGAACGCATCAGCGAGCTGCTCGAAGGTCCCCAGCAGGACGAAAACGGCAGCCAGAATAGCAACGACAGAAATTGCCACATGCGGCGTCTTGAATCGGGGATGCACACCCGACATTCCCTTGAACAGCAGGCCGTCATTCGACATCGCGAACAGAATGCGGGGCCCGGTGAACATGGACCCGTTCAGGCCTCCGAACGTCGAAATCATCACAACGGTCGCAACAAAGGCAACACCCGGCGGGCCGAGCAGATTATCTGCGACGTCCGCCGCGACGAGCTTCGATGTGCGGATCTGGTCCACCGGCAGGACGGCCAGATATGCCAGATTCGCGAGGAGATAGATCACGATAATCGCCGTCGTGCCGATGATCAGTGCACGCGGCAGATTCTTTCGCGGGTTATCCACCTCACCGGCCACGAAGCTCACGTCCGCCCACCCGTCGTAAACCCACAAGACTGAGACCAGCGCCAGCCCAAAACCCGCAAACGTGAAGCTTCCCGGTGGTGCCACCGGCGTGTAATGACCACCCGTCTTCGGCAGGCCGAGCGAAAATGCGAGCAATACTATAAAGAGGAGGCCGCCGACTTTTGCGAGGGTCGTCAGGTTCTGAACCGTACCCGCGGCGCGCACACCCACATAGTTGAAACCGGCAGTCACCAGAATCGCTGCCGCGGCAACGTAGTGCACATACTGTGAATACGGAGCAACCCCGGGGTCATGGCCGAGGACACGAATGAAGTATTCGGCGAAAGTCGTCGAGATCGCGCCGAGCGCTGCCGCGCGAATCATTACCAGCTCGGACCAGCCGAACAGGAACGCCGTCAGCCGCCCCCATGCTTCCCTTATATAGACATACACCCCGCCCGTTTCGGGAAAAGCACTCGCCGCCTCGGCCAAGGTCAGCGCGCCGCAAAGAGCGAAGATGCCGCCCATCAGCCATACAGCAAGAAGTGGCAAGGGACCGGGAAGTTTAGTCGCAATTCCTGCAGGAGAACGAAAGATTCCCGAGCCAATTGTCGATCCGACGAGTATGGCGACCGCCGTCCAAAGGCCTATTCTCCGGGGAAGGCCACCGGGTGCAGGGGCGCCGGCTTCATCGATTGATGACGCGTGGGGCTCCGAGTCGAGGATCGCGCGCGATGCTGGCTGAGACATGAGCCAACGGTACTGCAAAGGCACAACCTGCGCGAGTAGCTTTACCCCCGATGCCACCAACAACCCGCGGTGATTTGCCCGACTCTGCGAGAGCGGAATGAGCCGGCCTACAGCTGAGCTCGTCTTCTGGATTGCGGCGGCATTTTGCGTTGTGGCCGAGCTTGCGATCTTGCGATCGGCATTTTCGCCGCATGGGCATACGGATACGCCGACCCCAATTCCGCATTCTCCACGCGGTACAGAAATGGTCTGGGCAGTGATTCCCGCGATAATTCTGGGTGTTCTCCTCGCCGCTACCTGGCGAGCCATTCATTGAGTCGCTGAAGCGTATGCAGCGGTTGAGACGTCTGTCCTACGCGGCGCTCGTGCTGGCGTTTGCACAGATCGTGTTCGGGGCGATCGTGCGGATATCCGGCTCCGGTATGGGCTGCGGGAATCACTGGCCGAAGTGCGCGGGGCAATGGTTTCCGCCTGCTAACCGCATCGACCTCATCATTGAGATCACGCATCGCTACATCGCGCTCGGCCTGACGATTGTGGTGATCGGACTTGTTGTGGCGGCATTCCTCAAGCGGGCGGAGGCCGGCGTCGGTGGAGAGGGAGGCGTGCTGCGCCCGGCCGCAGCAGCCGCTGGACTTGTCATTGCAGCGGCGCTTCTTGGCGCGATCACCGTGAAGCTGGCGCTCAACCCAATAATTATCGCGACGCACCTGACCATCGCCATGTCATTGCTGGCGACGCTGGCACTAGCCGCTGGCCGTGCGGGCGGATTTGCAGCGCAGGCAGATTTGTCCAGTGCAACGCCCCGCACTTGGAAGGCGGCGCGTGTCGCGGTGATCCTTACGCTCGTGACGGTCGTGCTCGGCGCGCTGACGGCCAATCTTCCGGGTGCAGCAGCATCGTGCGGCGGGTTCCCGTGGTGCCGAACGTTTACAGAACTTGGTTCAGGCCTGTACGTACAGGTAACTCACCGAGTGATTGCATTTCTGTTATTCGGCCACTTGGGGGGCCTGCAAGCGGCCGTCGCGCGACGGAAAGAGCCGCCGGTCATTGTACGCGCAGCTCGCATCGCTTTCGGTGCAGCGATCCTTCAAATCCTGGTCGCCGCCGCTATGATCGAGATGCATTTCCCGCCAGTGTTTCGCTCGCTTCATCAAGCCGTCGGAACGCTGTTGTGGCTTTCCGTTGTCGTGCTAGCGATCCTCGCGCACCGCGCCGCGCGGAAGATCCCGGTTCAATTCGAACTGCGAGCGGCGGCATGATGTCGGTATCTGCAGTACCAGTCGCGGCCAATCGGAGTCTGCTGCAGGATATGGTAATGCTCACGAAGCCGAGGATCATTTCGCTTCTCCTCGTGACCACTGTGGCTCCGATGTTTGTCGCCGGCAATCCCGGCATCTGGTTGTGCCTGCTCGTCCTGCTCGGCGGATATCTCATGGCCGGTGGAGCGAATGCAGTGAACATGTACATGGACAGCGACATCGACGACCGTATGGCGCGCACGAGACTTCGTCCGATTCCCAGCGGACGGATGAGCCGCGTGTCGGTGCTCGCGTTTGGTGTCGCGCTCGCGACTGCGGCGACTTTCCTGTTCGCGTACTTCGTGAACGTGATTTCAGCCGCGCTCGCGCTGGCCGGATTCTACTTCTACGTGTTCATATACA
>JANYKY010000228.1 GCA_025357975.1 Gemmatimonadaceae bacterium | reverse complement strand
AACGCGAACGAGGTGATCGCAAATCGAGCATTGGAATTGCTCGGCCATTCCCGTGGCGATTACGAAATCGTTCATCCCAATAACCACGTCAATCTGAGCCAGTCGACGAATGACGTGTATCCGACCGCGATAAAGCTGGCGATGCACTCGAGCATCGATGGCCTCAAGACAGCGATGGGCGCCCTTGCCGGCGCTTTTTTATTGAAAGGCGAGGATTTCGCGCCGCACATCAAGATGGGACGAACCCAGCTGCAGGACGCGGTTCCAATGACGCTTGGGCAGGAGTTTACGGCCTTCGCGCATACGATGCTCGAAGACATCGACCGGCTCACTGAAGCTCAGGCCCTCATTCGAGAGATCAACATGGGCGCGACCGCAATTGGAACGGGAATTACGTCCACTAAGGGTTACGCCGAGGCGGTGAGGATTCACCTGTCGCGTATCACCGGACTGCAGTTGATCACGGCTCCCGATCTCGTCGAAGCAACTGCAGACACCGGGGTATTCGTTCAGCTTTCTGGAGTTCTCAAGCGCTGCGCGGTGAAGCTCTCGAAGATCTGCAACGACCTGCGTCTTCTCAGCTCGGGGCCTCGCGCGGGATTTGGCGAGATAAACCTTCCGCCGATGCAGCCGGGCTCTTCGATCATGCCGGGAAAGGTGAACCCGGTGATTCCGGAAGTGGTGAATCAGGTCTGTTTCGACATAATCGGTGGCGACGTGACTGTCACTTTCGCTGCGGAAGCGGGGCAGCTGCAGTTGAACGTTTTCGAGCCGATCATTGCGTACAGACTTCTCAATGGAATGATCATGCTGTCGAAGGCGTGCGATGTTCTGCGAGAGCGCTGCGTTGACGGAATTACGCCGAACGTCGATCGAATGCGCCAATTTGTGGAGCACTCGATTGGGATTGTTACGGCGCTCCTTCCGATGCTTGGCTATGAGAAGGCAACAGAAATTGCAAAGGACGCGCTGGAGTCAGGGCGCGGTGTGTACGAGTTAGTACGCGAGCGAGGCTTGATGACGCGCGAAGAGCTCGATCGGGCGCTCGATCCTGAAGGAATGACGTCACCGCGCTGAGTTTGCGGGGTCTCCCGACTCCCAATAGCAGCTCGTAAGAGTTAGGTTTTTAGCGGTTTTCAAAGTACCTGGGCGCTCGATGACTCCCGTCGAGCGCTTCACGCAACGACGGCTCCATAGGACTCGGAATGAAAGGCAATTCACGCCTGCGTCAGATATTAGCTCCAGGCCTGATAATAATGTTCGGGCTGGCGCTTGCCGCAGGTGCCCAGACTTATCCCAACTCGACGTTCCAGCCGCATTCGGAGCTCGGACGATATATCGATTTTCTCTGGAATCGTCTTCTTTTGCTCGGCACGATCGTGTTCGTGATCGTCGAGGGCGCGCTGGTTTATGTAATCTTTCGCTATCGGCGAAAAGGCACCGAGACCGAGAAGCCGCCTCAGACGCATGGCCACGCGCTGCTTGAAGTGACGTGGACGATGATCCCGGCGTTCATTCTGCTCTTTATCGCTGTTCCGACCGTACGCATCATCTTCAAGACGCAGGCAAAAGTTGCGGCGGGTGCCCTTCAGATCGAGGTGATAGGGCATCAGTGGTGGTGGGAGTTCCGCTATCCGGAATACAAGATCACCACGGCAAATGAGATTTATCTCCCGGTTGGGCGCACGGTGAATTTCAAGCTGAACTCCAATGACGTCATCCACTCGTTCTGGGCACCGCAACTCGGCGGCAAGCGCGACGTAATCGCGAATCGCACCAATTACATATGGTATACGCCGGATTCGTCGATGAAGTCGGCGGTGTGGAATGGGTTCTGTACTGAATACTGCGGAACGTCGCACGCGAAGATGCGGTTTCGCGTGTTCACGGTTCAGCCGGCGGAATTTGCGAGCTGGGTTGCGGGCCAGCAGAAGCCGGCGCAATACGGCGCGACAGTCGCGTCGCTTCCCGGCGGCCAGGCGACGCCCGTTTCAGGCGGCGAGCCGAAGACGTCTGGTGTTGGTGCTGAGGGTGGAAACGCTCCGGCAATCGCGCGTCCGAACGGAACTCCCACTCCCGGTTCTGATACGATAGCGGCTCGCGCTCCGACGACTGGTGCGGTACTGGCAAGCCTTCCGGCTGGATACACCTTTCCGCGAAATCTTCCCGAGTTCGAGTATGCCAAACCGCACACGCCGGTGCCGGGTGACCTGCACTTCACGCCCGGGCTGACGGGCGTTGCGGCAAGAGGAATGCAGGTTTACTCAACCGCTGCGTGCGTTGGCTGCCACGCGATCGCGGGAAATCCGTCGTCTGTCGGCAATATTGGCCCGAACTTGACGCACATCGGATCACGCTCGACACTCGGCGCCGGAAGTTTTCCCAACACGCCCGCATACCTCGCGCTCTGGATCAAGAACGCGCGCAAAATGAAACCGGGTATCATCATGCCGACTCTCGGGCTGAACGAGATGGACCCGGTCCAGAAGAGAATAATCGATAAAGCATCGGGCGGGCTCGACGACCAGCAGATAGCTGACATCGTCGCCTACCTTTCGTCGTTGAAGTAGAGGAATTCCCGAATGGCTACCACAGCATTGCCCACTACCGGTACGCTGACTGCTGCACCAGCGTACGAGGGGCAGTCAGGCATCTGGAGCTGGCTCACCACGGTCGATCACAAGCGGATCGGTGTGCTGTACCTGTTCACGGCGCTCACGTTCTTCCTGATCGGCGGACTCGAAGCTGAGATCATCCGCCTTCAGCTTCAGGGCCCGAATGGCCATGTCGTATCGGCCGAGCTGTACAATCAGCTTTTCACGATGCATGGCACGACGATGATCTTCCTCGCGATCATGCCACTGTCTGCAGCGTTTTTCAATTTCCTCATTCCGCTGCAGATCGGAGCGCGTGACGTCGCGTTCCCGCGCCTTAACGCGTTCAGCTACTGGGTGTATCTGTTCGGCGGAATTTTCATCACCCTGCCGATCCTGTTCAACGTTGCACCAAACGGTGGATGGTTCGGCTACGCACCGCTGTCGACGAGGCCGTTCGCGCCTGGACTCAACATCGATTTCTGGGTGATCGGACTGCAGATCCTCGGCGTATCATCGCTCGCGGCTGCATTCAACTTCATTACGACGATTATCAATCTTCGCGCGCCCGGCATGACGCTTATGCGCATGCCGATGTTCACGTGGATGTCGTTCGTCGTTCAGTTCCTGCTCGTGCTTGCGTTTCCAGTCATCACGGTCGCGCTCGTATTTCTCCTCTTCGATCGTTTCTTCGGAACGCAGTTCTACGAAATCGCAGCTGGCGCTGACCCGCTTCTCTGGCAGCATTTGTTCTGGATCTTCGGACATCCCGAGGTCTACATCCTGGTTCTGCCGGCATTCGGACTTGTCTCCGAAGTGCTCCCCACGTTCTCGAGCAAGCCGCTGTTCGGTTATCCGGTGATGGTGTACTCGGGCATGCTCATCGGCGTGCTAGGATTCGGCGTGTGGGCGCATCACATGTTCGCGGTCGGCATGGGCCCGATCGGTGACAGCGTGTTCTCGCTTGTGACGATGCTCATCGCAATCCCGACGGGCGTGAAGATCTTCAACTGGATCGCCACGATGGCCCAGGGCCAGCTTCGCTTCACCACGTCGATGATGTTCGGCATCGGACTCATCGCGCTGTTCACAATTGGCGGTATTTCCGGTGTCATGCACTCCTCGCCGCCCGCCGATCTGCAGCAGACTGACACGTATTTCATCGTGGCGCACTTTCATTACGTGCTGTTCGGCGGCTCGATCATGGGAATCTTCGCCGGCATCTATCTCTACTTTCCGAAAATCACCGGCCGCATGCTCGACGAAGGGCTCGGCAAAATTCACTTCTGGGTGAACTTCGTTGGAATGAACCTGACGTTCTTCCCGATGCACTTCTCGGGGATGCTTGGAATGCCGCGCCGTATTTACACCTACGACTCGGGCCAGGGCTGGGACACGTTCAACATGATGTCGAGCATCGGCGCATACATTCTTGCGGTCGCGACGATGATCTTCGTCTACAACTTCCTCAAGAGCCGCAAGCACGGCGCAATCGCAGGCGCGAATCCGTGGGGAGCCGGCACGCTCGAGTGGACGATTCCTTCGCCGCCACCGGAGTACAATTTCGCTGTCCTTCCGACCGTCACGTCGCGCTACCCGCTGTGGGAAGGCGACGAGCGCGATGCAGAGAGCGCGCGCATCAATTCGCAGGAAGGAAAGACGGCGGATGAGCTTCACATCGTTCTTCCATATAACACGATCAAGCCGATGATCGTCGCCGGCTCGATGGTCATCATGTTTTGCGGACTCATCTTCGCGAAGCCTCTCATCTTCATCGGCGCAGCTTCGATGGTCGTCTCACTTTACAGCTGGCTGCTCAGCCCGCTCGAGCCGGAGCACCACTAAATCATGTCAGCACCCGCCGCAGCTCACTACACGAGCACCGGTCTCGACAGCAGGAAAATCGCAATCTGGGCATTCATTGGCTCCGAGTGCATGCTCTTTGTCTCGCTCATTTCGACCTATCTCATCTACAAGGGTCGAAGCATCGTCGGCCCCTTCCCACACGAGGCGTGGACCAGCCCGTCGGGCCAGCACTTCAAGCCGATTCTCAATATTCCGGTCACCTCGGCCTCGACATTCGTGCTTCTCATGTCGTCGCTGGCGATGGTGCTTGCCTTGTCGGCCGTCCAGAACAAGGAGCTGCCCAAGCGCACGACCGGCGACCGCATCCTCGGCTCATCCAAGCTGTGGCTGTGGATGACCGCGCTGCTGGGCACGACGTTCCTCGGGTTTCAGGCGTTCGAGTTTACGTCATTCGTGCATGAAGGGCTCACGATTCGCACCAATCTTTTTGGATCGTCGTTCTTTACACTCACGGGATTTCACGGTGCGCACGTTACGGCTGGAGTCATCTGGCTCCTCACGCTTCTTGCAATCGATTATCGCCGCGGACTTGGACCGAAGGATGCCCTCAATGTCGACATTGCCGCATTGTACTGGCATTTCGTCGACGTTGTCTGGATCGCGATCTTCACGCTCGTTTACCTGATCAAGTAGGCATTCGATGGAACACGACTCAACTCATTCGGATCCGGTTGCCGTAGCAGATCATCACGCTCACGGCGATGATGACGCCTACCATCCCGGCTGGTCGACCTACTGGAAAGTCGCCTTGATCCTGTTGGTCATCACAGTCGTGGAAGTCTGGATCTATTACATCCCCTCGTTCTCCGCATCGCGCGCTTTCGTTCCATCGCTCCTCGCGATGTCGGCAATCAAGTTTGGGATCGTCGTCGCGTTTTACATGCATCTCAAGTACGATCACAAGCTTTTCCGCGCGCTGTTCACCGGGCCGCTGTTCATCGCTGCGACGACTCTCATCGCGCTGCTTTTCCTGTTCGGGCAGCTTGTAGCGCGGTTCGGTCCCGGCAAGTAATCTGGGATGATGGTACTCGCGCTTCTTCATCCATTTGTCCAGCTGAGCTGGGTAAAATGGTCGATCCACCCAAGCACAGTCATCGGAATTATCGGGCTCGGCGCGATTTATATATGGCGCGCGAGGCAAGTGCCATCGGGTGAACAAGCTCCAGGGGGCGTCCGAAAGTTTTCGTTTTTCGCTGGCTTGTTTCTGATGTTTGCCTGCCTGAACGGGCCGCTACATGATCTCAGCGACGATTATTTGTTCAGCGCGCACATGGTCCAGCACCTGTTGCTGACTCTCGCAATGCCGCCGATGCTCATCTACGGCGTGTCAGGATGGATGTTGCGCCCACTGCTGGCGAACAAGCTTCTCGGCCCCATCGCGCGGACGATTACGAAGCCAGCATGGTGCTTCACGATCTTCAATCTTTCTATCGCTGTCTGGCACCTGCCGTATTTCTATAATGCGGCGATGGCGAACCATGATATTCACATCGTCGAGCACCTCATCTTCATGGCATCCGCAGTGCTGATGTGGTGGCCGTTGACGAGCCAGCTTCCGGAGCTTCCGCGCCTTCCATATCCGGGACAGGTGCTGTACTGCTTCATGATGAGCATCCCGATGTC
>JANYKY010000217.1 GCA_025357975.1 Gemmatimonadaceae bacterium | reverse complement strand
AGACGGCGAGTTGGGAGATCGCTCGCATAACTGTCGCCGGCGTCTGCAGAATTTACGCGAAGATCCACGCCGTTCATCGACACAATTCGGTCGCCTTCAACGATGCCGGCGTTTTCCGCGGGACCTTTCGGCGTAACTCGCGCGACGAACACGCCAATAGTGTCACGCATGCTCCCGGTTGGACTGAGCTCCAGTCCGAGGGCCGCACGTTTTGTCATCACCGAATCAGGTGACAGGTTCAAGATCGTCCGGCAACTGGTTCGTTCCGTATCGGTGCTGTAGCAAACCGTTCCGCGGGGCCCTTCGCGGCTGGGCGGTGGTGAGGCATCTTTGCGGCGTTCGGGCTGCTGGGCCGAGAGGGCTCCGGCGGTGGCAAGCGCGGCTGCCGCGCCTGTAAGGATTGAAACTATTCTTCGCATTGTGATCTCTGTTTAACGTGGCTCGTTAACGGTATGACAGTCGCCTACTCGTCGATGGTTGCCGGTGCCGCGACAAGCTTACCACGGGCATATTTGAGACATGGCGACAACCCTGGATCCGCAGCGAGGAGCGAAGGCCGACCCCGACGTCCACGCTTTCGAGCATCACTGGCAGGACGAGGCGGATGCGGCCTATCTGTATCGGATTCTGTCCGCATCCGAACCCGACGCGAAGAAAAAAGATATCTATGCACGGTTGGCGGATGTCGAGGACCGGCATGTTGTAGTCTGGGGAAACCTGATGGAGCAGCACGGGCGTCCGCCCCGGTCATTTCGTCCCAGCACGCGAGCACGAATGCTTGCTCGCCTGGGAAGGATGTTTGGTCCCGGATTTTTGTTGCCGATGTTGCTGGAAGAAGAGGGTCGCGAGGTCAAGGCGTACCTCGACATGCATCGCGCGACCGCGACGGGCGCACCGGGTGGCGGAGAAGCGCTGACGCTCGCAAAGGAATCCGCGGATCACGCGATGACTCTCGCGGGAATTGCAGGCAAGAGTGGAGAGCCGTGGCATCGCACCGAATCGGGCGGCTTCCTGCGCAACGTCGTGTATGGATTCAACGATGGACTGACCGCCAACTTCGGTCTGGTTGCGGGTGTGATTGGCGCGTCGGCGTTATCGCAGCATGCGGTCATCGTTGCCGGAGTTGCGGGCCTGATTGCCGACTCGTTATCGATGGGGTCCAGTGGATATCTCGCCGCAAAGAGTGAGCGGGAAGTTTACGATTACGAGATTGCGATGGAGCGCGATGAGGTTGCGCTCATGCCGGAGATCGAGCGCGATGAGCTGGCGCTGATTTACGAAACGAAAGGCATGGATCAGGCGGCCGCTCACGCGCTTGCGACTGAGGTGATGGCGAATCCTGAGCGGATGCTCGAGGAGCAGGTGCAGGAAGAGCTCAAAATCGGCGAGCAGACGACGACACCATTCAGGGAAGGATGGGTCACTGGACTGGCGACTGCATTTGGCGCGGTCATACCTGTCCTTCCTTTTCTGCTAGCGAAGGGAGTGACTGCGATTGTTCTGTCGTTTGGTTTTTCGATGCTCTCGCACTTCTTCGTTGGCGCTGCGCGGTCGGTGTTTACGGGAAGGAGCGTATTCCGTTCAGGGCTGGATATGTTCGTGGTGGGGTTGGGCGTCGCGATTGTGGGATATTTCGTTGGCGGCTGGGTAGGGCACCTCTTCTAGGTCGTCGCGGATTCTCGACTGCATTGGACGCAGAGACCGCAGAGAACTACAACGGCGTTGGACACAGAGCCCACAGAAACGCACCAGAGAACGACACTCGCGATCAATAGGAGAATTCAGGTCCGAGGAGACCCCTCCTTTTTTTGTTAACGACATTCGCGCCTTCAATCGGCCTTCGAATGTCATTGTCGTTTACCCTAAATGAGTGAATTGTCTTACGGTCTGGCGCCCGAGAGGGAGAGACGCGTCAACGTCGTTCTCTGTGCGTTTCTGTGGTCTCTGTATCCCGCGTTGTGGTTTCTGCGAACTCTGCGGTCTCTGCGTCCAATTAGCAGTTACCCCACGAGATTGAGCAGCCGACCCGGCACGAAGATGATCTTCCTCGCAGGGCCGCCGAGGAATTTGGAAATCGACCCCTCAGCCATTGCGGCGGCGACGGCATCGTCCTGATTGATGCCGGGTACGACCGACAACTTCCCGCGCGTCTTGCCGTTGATCTGCACCACCAGGTCGATGCGTTGATCTGTCGCGAGCGACTCGTCGAAGACCGGCCAGCGCGCATCGAAGATGCTCCCCGCATGACCGAACTTCTCCCAGAGCTCCTCGGCAATATGCGGAGCAAACGGGGCCGCGAGGTGAACCAGCGGTTCCACTTCGGCCCGCGACGGCGCGCGTTCGCCACGACGGAGCACATTCATGTATTCCATCATTGCTGCGACGGCTGTGTTGTAGCTCAGGCGCGAAATGTCATCCCCAACTTTTCGAATTGTCTGGTGCAGCTTGCGCATCACGTCGGGATCCGCCGGGGTGGCATGCTCGGATGATTCGATCGCAGACATCGCCGATGCCCACAGACGGTCGAGAAAGCGCTTCACTCCCGAGATGCTCGCGTCACGGAAATCGCCGCCTTCTTCGAACGGGCCAAGGAACATCAGATAAGTGCGAAACGCGTCGGCGCCCCACTTCTCGATGTAATGATCCGGAATGACGACGTTGCCACGGCTCTTCGACATCTTCGCGCCGTTGCGGATGATGAGCCCGTGAGCCCTGAACCGCTTGAACGGCTCCTCGAACTCGATGAGACCCATGTCATGCAGCACCATGGTGACGAACCGGGAATAGAGCAGGTGCAAAACTGCGTGCTCGTTTCCACCGATGTAACTGTCCACCGGCAGCCATTTCTTTGTCAGGCTCGAATCGAACGGCACTTCGTCAATACCGACACTTGGATAACGAAGGAAATACCAGGCACTGTCGAGAAATGTGTCCGACACATCAGTCTCTCGGCGGCCCATCTTTCCGCACTCGGGACATGGAACGCGATACCAGTCTTCATGGCGCGCGAGCGGTGACACCCCAGAGTCGTCCGGCTTGAAATCCTCGACGTAGGGCAGAAGGACGGGCAGGTCTTTCTCGGGGACTGGCACCGCGCCATGGTCATCGCAATAGATGATGGGAATCGGTGGACCCCAGTAGCGCTGCCGAGAGATGCACCAGTCATGCAGGCGGTAGTTCACCACAGCACTGCCGGCTCCCTTCTCGTCCAGCATGGCGACAATCTCACGCTTTGCAGTCGCGACAGTCATCCCATCGAATTTGCCGGAATTCACGATGATGCCGCGATCGTTCTCCGTGAAGGCTTCGTTGAGCGGTGCGGACGGCTCTTCGCCTTCACCACAGACCACACGCACGATCGGGAGGCCAAAGACTTTTGCAAACTCGAAGTCGCGTTCATCGTGGCCTGGCACGGCCATGATCGCACCCGTGCCATACTCCATCAGCACGTAGTCGGAAATCCAGACAGGTATTTCCTTGCCGGTCGCTGAATTGATCGCGTAGGCACCAGTGAACACGCCCGTCTTTTCGGTGTTCGACTTGCGCGTTACAAGGTCCTGCTTGGCGCTTCGCGCGAGATACTGGTCTACGGCACTCCGATACACGCCGCTCGTAAGCGATGCGACCATCGGATGCTCAGGAGCGAGCACGAGATATGTGGCGCCGAAAACAGTATCGGGCCGAGTGGTGAAGACGCGAATCGTGTGATCGCTGCCGTTCTTTTTTACAGCGAAAGAAATTTCAGCGCCTTCGGACCTGCCAATCCAGTTTCGCTGTGCGGTCTTGGTCGTTTCGGACCAATCGAGTCCGTCGAGGTTTGCCAGCAGCCGTTGCGCGTAGTCGCTGATTCGAAAGAACCACTGGCTGAGGAAACGCTGCTCGACCGGCGTATCGCATCGCTCGCACGCGCCGCCGATTACCTGCTCATTGGCAAGCACGGTCTTGCAGCTCGGGCACCAGTTGACGGCGGCCTGCTTTTTATAGGCAAGACCCTGCTTGAGCAGCTGCAGAAAAACCCACTGTGTCCACTTGTAGTAGTCGGGGTCCGTAGTGGCCAGCGATTTCGACCAGTCGACCATCAGGCCGGCGCGCTGGAGCTGACGCCGAAAGTTCTGGATGTTCTGCGGAATCAGGTCGGAGGGGTGCCGGCCGACCTTGAGCGCGTAGTTCTCCGAATGAATTCCGAAGGCGTCGTAACCGAGGGGCTCAAACACGTTGTGCCCCTGAAGCCTTTGAAATCGTCCATATATGTCATTGCCAACGAACGCGAAGAGGTTGCCAACATGGAGCCCTTCAGCGGACGGATAGGGAAACATCATCAAGGCATAAAACGGATCGGGGGCAGACGCGACATCGGTCGTATTCGTCTCCCGCTCCTTCCATATCTGTTGCCACTTCCCTTCGACGGCTGAAGGATCGTAACCGATCTCTTCGTCGCTGCGGGCTGGGGTTGCCGAGTTGTCCATAGTACAAAGTAGCGTCACCGTACCTCACTTTCATCCCGCTATGCAACAACACCAGCTCTCGCCGATGGCACCCTCACTTGAGTTGAACGACACCGAGCACGCCTATACGCCGTCATGGAACGGCATTCCGATCGTGGAGATCAGGTCCGAAGGGATCCTGAGGCCCCTCCTTGGACTGCTTCAACGGCAAGCTGCGTTCGTGATAGTGTTTGCGATCTCGATCGTTCACGTTGGCATCGGGTGGATGGCCTATCGGCTATTCCACCTTCTCTCACCCGACGTGCGCGCAGCCTTCATCGCCTCGGCCGATGTTCGCTGGACAATCGTCGTGGGGGCGATCTGGGTAATCGGACTTCTTTTTCTTGCGTCGGCATTCGTCCTTCGGTTGATCAACGCCCACGTAACGGCACCGATCACTGACCTGGCTCACATAACCGAGTCGGTCGCAAAGGGCGAGCTAGCTATTCCATTTATCCCTTCGACATCGACTAATGAAGTTGGGCGCCTGAGCCGGGCTACTTCGAGCATCATCCTCGCATTGAGACGCTTGGCGACAACCATGAAGATCTCGGCCCGGGATACAACGACGCTTTCGGCCCAGATCACGGCTTGTTCGGAGCAGATGGCGGCAGCAGCCCAACAGACTGCCGCCACTTCAGAGGCACTGAGGCAGGAATCGACTGATATGTCACGGACCATTCATGAGATTGCCGCCGACGCCGCCAAGCTCGTCGACATCTCCGGTTCGCTGAGGGGACGGGCACAGGAAGGTCTTCGGCGGGAGCGCCGCCTACGCAGCCTTGCTCAGGAAAATCGTGCTCGACTCGATGAGAGCTCCCGCGCCCTCGAGATGCTGACTTTCGACGCGAGCGCGAGCGCCGAATCAATCGAGGCGCTTGGTACAGCCGTCGATGAGATTCGCGCTTTTCTTACTCTGGTCCAGAAGATCTCACGCCAGTCCAAGCTTCTGGCGCTGAACGCGGCAATGGAAGCCGCACGCGCAGGTGAGCAGGGCGAGGGCTTTGGAGTCGTCGCAGATGAAGTCCGTCGGCTGGCGGCCGATTCTGCGGAGGCTGCTGAGCGCACGGATTTGCTGGCGCGGGCAATGGCGGAGCGGGTAGGCAGGTCGCGCGAGTCGGCAACGCGCACGTTGTCAACTCTCCAGACCGTCAATGATGCGACGCACCATGGACGGCAATCCTTCCTTCAGGTCGAGCAAGGCGTGATCGACGCCGAGAAGTGGAGTGGAGCGATTGAATCGGCCGTAGAAGAGTCTGGCCGGCTTGTCGTCGACATGACCCGGCGCCTGGACAACCTTGCGCATGGCACTCAGGGTTTCGCCGCGGCCGTGCATCAGGTAGCGGCCGCGAGTGATGAGCAGAGTGGCAACATCGATCAGATCGCTGCCGCTGCAAGCTCGTTGACTCTGGCTGCCCGGAAAGTTGTTCAGATTGCCGGGACGTTCAAGTTAGCGGATACCGCTGGCTGGGATGTCGTGGCAAGTCCTCTGCATTCTTCTCCGGTTTGAACTGCATTTAGACGCAGAGACCGCAGAGAAAAACACGAAGTTGGTCACGAAACCACGAAACGTGCCTTCGCGATTCGACCCGTTGGACGTCATTCCCGCCAGAAAATAATTAAGGGGAACTGCAAACTACTCTTTCGCTCGGTGGTTGTATTGCCCCAAAATTCATCATGCTGAAAGCGATGAAGCGGTCGATCATCGCGGCGACACTTTTTGTGGTTTCGTGGTTTCGTGACCAAAGTTCTTGTAGTGGCTGTTTCTGCGGTCTCTGCGTCTAATTGCAGTTTTGAGATACCAGAATCAGTCAGATGACTTGCCTGGATAAACAGGATCCATCTTGAACGTCTGCGCTCCGTTCTCGTTGCAAATCGCATAGCTCCCGTTGTCATAGAACGACACTCCAGCATACCGCCCCTGCTTGTCGATTGCGTAGTAGCTCATGTCGAAATTCGGTAAGCCTCTACTATTCAACAACCGCTTCTCGATCGTGTTCCTCGTGACACGTTTGCACATGTCGACCATCGCATCTTTCGGATGCATTCCCTTTCTCATGTTGTCGACGATCACGTACGACGCGCAGCTGTACAGGTTTGCCTCGCCCCGTCCCGTCGATCCGGCCGCTCCGACATCGTTGTCCACGTAGAGACCCGCGCCAAGTATTGGCGAATCGCCTACGCGGCCAGGGATTTTCCATGAGAGGCCCGAAGTAGTCGTCACCCCGCAAATCTCACCCTTCGCATTGATGCCGTCGCAGTTGATCGTTCCGTACACATGATCGCTCTCGATCAATCCTTCAGCGACCATCTCACGCCGTACTTTCTCCTCGAATGCCGCGCGATCTTTCGGGTCGAGATAGTGACTGGGATCAACCCGGCGCTTCCATTCGAGCCAAAGGCGGCGAGAGGTCTCGGTGTTTAGGTCGGCTTCGATCGTGAAGCCAAGTCCTCGTGCGAAATCCTGCGCACCTTTGCCTGCCAGCAGATGATGATCGGTCTGGTTGGCCACTTCCTTTGCCACGCTGGCAGGAGTGCGAACTCCCTCGAGCGCACAGACGCCACCCGCTCGCTTCCTGGGTCCGTGCATCACGCACGAATCGAGCTGAACAACGCCCTCTGCGTTCGGAAGACCTCCGTATCCGACGCTGTAATCGAGCGGATCGAGCTCCACGATATTCACGCCCGCAACGACTGCGTCCAGCACGTCCGACCCGCCGGTGATCATCGAGAATGCCTTCTCGACTGCCGTTTGCGTTCCACCATTCTTGAAACGATTGCCGTTTCCTGACGCGATCACGAGCGGCCTGAACTCGCCTCGCGTGATTACCGCCGGAGCTTGAGATTCGCCTTTCGAGGGAATCGCCAGGGAGATTCCGGCCGCCGCGCCGGTCACAACAAAATCTCGGCGATTGATTCTTGCGCTCATCGACATTCCTGTGGGAGTTCGGTTCACAGAAGCTACGATTTCTATGTAGCTTGACGCTATCCATGAGCGCCCCAAACACCCCCCTCACGCGGCGCGAGCACGATCTGCTTGGCGAGCGCGACGTTCCCCAAAGTGCGCTCTACGGTGTGCAAACACTGCGAGCGATGGAAAATTTCGCGATTTCCGGAGTCGAGCTTTGTGAATTCGAGACGCTCGTCAAGTCCATTGCCTCCGTAAAGCAAGCAGCGGCAGAAGCAAATCGCGAGCTGGGCGTGCTCGAGCCTGTTGTTGCTCAGGCGATCATTGACGCCGC
>JANYKY010000210.1 GCA_025357975.1 Gemmatimonadaceae bacterium | reverse complement strand
CGTTCGCTTTCGAACCACTCTGCGCGATACGCGCGACCTCGTATTCATCTTTCTGAGTATCGCGGTGGGATTTGCAGCCGGCGTGCAGGCTCTGGCGGTGGGAGCACTCCTCTCGTTTTTCTTCAACTTCGTGCTGATCCTCACGTGGCGTTATGACTACGGCAGAAACATGCTTACGCCGACCGCCTCGTCCCAGTGGGCCGGGCCGCTTCAGTCGCTTGCGAGCGAAACTGGCCAGCATGAGGTACCGGATCGAGATCTCATTCTTTCTCTAACGCCGGAAAATGCAGACGCTCTCGCCGAGCGCTTCGAACGCGTAAGCACTGCACTTGGCAACAAGAAGAAGAAGGCGCGTTACGATGCCGTGCTGACTGTTGCGACGAACGAAGTGCCGCGGGCGCAGGAGGCAGTGAACAAGGTTCTCGATTCCGCCGCCAAGCGTTACAAGCTCGACGAGGTAGAGATGAATACCGGCAAGCCGTCGGTGATCTATTACCTCGTTCGGCTGCGCAAATCGATGACACGCGACGACTTTCTTACGGCCGTCCATAATGAGGCTGGGGGCCTGATCACGTCGGCCGATCTCGAAGTCGGAGAACGGATCAGGGAAGACGACGTCACCAAGGCATGAACAACGTGTGGGCAGTCGCGCTGCTCGTCGGAGTGGCCGCGATCAGCGCCGGTTGCAGGGACTCTTCTCCAAAGTCTGACGAAGAGCTCAAGGCTCTCGGCGATTTGCGCGAGCAGCAGCTCGATATGCGACTTGCCAAGGCAGATGAGGCAAAGAAGCCGGCGCTGAAGAATGCGACGCCAGTGGCGATGTGGATCATGCCGTCGCAGCTTCGGGAAATATCAGGACTCGTTCTCACTCCGGACGGAAGGATACTGACGCACGATGACGAGGTATCAAGGATCTACGTCATCGATCCGCGGCGCGGGATTCTGTTGAAGCAGTTCACGCTTGGGACGGGCATTCGCGGGGATTTCGAATCGATCGCGATCGCAGGGAATGATATCTATCTGCTCGAAAGCGACGGCGTGCTCTATCAATTCCAGGAAGGAGAAGATGGAGCTGGAATTCCGTATTCTGTGGTGGATCTGCATCTCAAGAAGCAGTGCGAATTCGAAAGCATGGTGTTTCAGGCAGACAGTAACTGGCTCGTCATGCCGTGCAAGAACGCGAAGGACAAGACTCTCGATCACAATCTCGTGATCTACCGATGGAAAATCAGCGGGCCCCCGGCGTCGAGATTGTCGATGATCACCATTCCGTTTGCGCAGCTCGTTGGCGCGAATAAATGGAAGAGTCTTCATCCGTCAGACATAACGATCGATCCGGTGAGCGGGAACTACGTTATGATCACGTCTCATGAAAAGGCACTCATCGAGCTGACCCGCGCCGGTGATCTGGTTCGCGCGGAGCCGCTCCCGGCGGGCCATAATCAGCCTGAAGGTGTCTCGATTACGAAGGATAGTATTCTCATGATCAGCGATGAAGCGACGAGAAGTCCTGCAGCGATCACACTATATAGATGGCATCCGTCACAAAAACCGGACAGCATCCAATGACGCGTACTAACGATCTACGTATGGTTTTCCAGCTCGCGCCGGGCTTCGGTATGGCTTTGGCCCTTCTGTTCATGGGATCAAAGTCGGCAGCCGCGCAGACAACGGCGGACATGATGATAGGCCGTGACAGCGTTACGATCGTTGCCGGGCCCGATTACGCTGCCGGCAGCTCTCATCGCAGCCTTATGGGCGACAATTACCGCGATGTCTGGACGACTCCGATCAAGGTGCCGATCCTTGATCTAAAAGGCTTTGATGGGGGACTCACTCCGACAAAGACGGGGGGCGGATATCAGACCCAGTCGCTCCGTTTCGTAGCACCGGACAACTCGGAGTGGGTGTTTCGATCCGTGCACAAGAGATCGAGCATTCTTGGCAAGCAATACGATCACACCGTCGTTTCCTACATCCTCCATGACTACGGCAGTGCATCGCACCCCACCGCGAACCTTCCAGCAGAGCTTTTGCTCGGCGACGCTGGATTGCTACACCCGACTCCACGGCTCGCGATCATGCCCGATGATCCCATCCTTGGCAAATTCAGAAAAACGTTTGCTGGAATGCTCGGCACTATCGAGGAATACCCAGCCTCTCCGAAAAAAGGCAAAGCCTTCGCGGACGCGGACGACATTATCGACAGCGACAAGCTTCTCGACAAGCTTGACAAGGATCCGCGCGAGCAGATCGACCAGCGATCAATGCTCACCGCCGTGCTCATGGATCTGTTTCTGGGTGACAACGACAGGCATCCGGGACAATGGAAATGGGCCCGGAGTGGAAAGAAGGGTGATGCGTTGTGGGAGCCGGTCGGGCGCGATCGCGACAAGGTTTTCGTCTCGTACGGCGGGACTCTGGGCAGCTTGGCGCGCCTGGCCCTCCCGGCGCTGGTTAAATACGACGGAGTTTATTCGAACCCCGCAGCGTTGTTTGCAAACGCGGTGGACTTCGACCGTCGCGTTCTCAGTGGACTCGATAAGTCAGTATGGGATTCAGTAGCCGAGAGCCTCACGAAGACGCTTGCGGACGCGGAGATCGACAAGGCAATGGCAACGCTTCCACCTCAATATGCCCCGACTTCGCTCCGCCTTAACGCGACATTGCGCGAGCGGCGCAACAATCTCCGGGCGGAAGCTGACACATACTATGCGATTCTTTCATCGGTCGTGGATATCCAGGGCACCGATGAAGACGATGATGCCACCATCGTGCGCAATGCAGACGGTTCGGTCAGCGTAACTCTCGCGGCGAAAAAAACGGGAGCCTATTACGCCAGGCGCTTTCAACCGGATGAAACCAGGGAGATCAGGCTATATCTCCACGAAGGCAATGACAGGGCTCTTGTAACGGGCAACAGTGCGCGGAGCATTCATCTGCGAGTGATCGGTGGTAATGGTCGCAACACTTTCATCGATTCGTCGGTGGTCGGCGGTGACAGGTACCCAACGCATTTTCTTGATGCGGGCAAGGTGAGCGGTGTCTACTACGCTGACGACAGCGCCGATATCAAGCGCAACGTCGACGATGCGCTGAATCACAGCTTTGACCGGCGTCCGTGGGCGGCACACTACGGAACCTTGATTGCTCCGCAGAAAGATTACGGAGTATCGATCAGGCCGACCGGGAAAATCAGCTCCGGACAAGGCCTTGGGTACGTTCCCCGAGTTGGGTTGGCGCGATACACCTACGGATTTCGTGACGTGCCGTATTCGAATCTTCTCAAAGCCGATGTTGGCTATTCATTAGGCCATGGTGGTGTATCCATCAACGTGTTGGATGACAAGCGTCTCGAGAGTTCAGACGTGCACATCCCGGTGAGTGCGCTGTACTCCCAGCTCGAGCTGGTGGAATTCCGTGGATTTGGCAACGACATCCCCGATTCGCGATCGTCGTTCTACAATGTTCGGCAGACCCAGCGCAACTTCCGTCCAGCGATCGGTTTTTCGCTTAATCCACTGAGCGACATAAGTCTTGGACCTGCCGTCCGATACACGACAACTGACAAAATCGCGAACCGCTTCATAACGCAGCTCAACCCCTATGGAACAGGCAACTTCGGGCACGCTGGAATGCAGCTGAGAGGGCACTATGAAACCCGTTATTTGCCTGACACGCTGAAACCCCGCGGTGTATTCGAGTTGAATGGAAGCAGTTATCCATCCATCTGGGATGTGAAGAGCGCTTACTCCTCAATCGATGGATTTGCGGCGGCCTTCTTCACGATTCCAGTCGCGAAGAAACCCGTGCTCGCAGTGCGCGCCGGTGGAAAGAAACTCTTTGGCGATTTTCCATATTTCGACGCTGCATTTCTCGGCGGGTCGGGTTCGTTGCGAGCGGAGGAGCGACAGCAGTATGCAGGCGACGAATCCGTATACGGCAACAGCGAGATTCGTATCCCCGTCGCCCAATTTCCTTTTATCCTTCCGCTCGATGTGGGACTGATCGGATTTGCGGATGCCGGGAAAGTTTACGTGAACGGTGAATCGCCTGGAGGCTGGCACAGTGCGGCTGGTGCAGGATTCTGGATTGGACTCCTGAATCCCGGAACGAATTTCAACGTGCTGTTCACGAACAGGAGTAGCAAGCGTGTGTTGACGGGTATCGGGTTTGCCTACTGATCATGGCACTTGACCGGCGACTGAATCCAAACCGCGCGCCTGGCGGAAAGCCGGGCGACGTTGATTCACGAGGGAATCAGTTGAGCACGCCCCCGCAAGGAGTGCCGATTGCCGGCATTACTGTAGATGATCCGTCGCCCGAAGATCTGAGCGAAAGTCGGGAGCGGCTTTATCGTCAGCACCTTTTTTCAGCTGACGATTTTGCTCGTTCCGCCAGGGAGATCGAAAATCGAGGCGTGGGCGCGGTCACAGATGAGGAGATATGCCGTCACGGTGCGTATGTCACTGGAGCGGTGTTCGCGGCCGCCGCTTTTCTTGAGGCGTCCATCACTGATCTTTACCTCGAGCTGAAAAAATTAAGCGAATCGCATAGCAATATTCGCCGCGAGCTTGCGATGCTTCCGCGCGTATGGCCCGAAATCGCTGAGGCGCCAGTTCTTCACAAGTATCAACTGGCACTCTCTGTTGCGGATGCAGATCAATACAATATGAGCAGATCCCCGTATCTCGACGCCGACAGCCTGATCCATCTGCGTGACGCGTTGCTCGACTACACACCAGAGTGGGAGGACAGCCGCAAGAAGCATCATTCGCTTCAGAAGCGACTGCAGGGCAAAATTCCGCTGAACCCATTTGCTCCGCTCAATTCTCCGTGGTTCCCCGACCAATGCCTCAGCGCGGGATGCGCCACATGGTCGGTACGTGCAGCGCAATTTTTCAGCGATGATTTCTGCCACAGGATGGCAATCCCGGCTCGTGCACAGGTGGGATGCGACAGGCCCTGACCGCGCTCACTTTTAAACATCAGTTTCCACTTGTTCTACCGTCTCTACGTACGCATTATTGCCCCTTCTCAGACTGAGCCTTAACAGTCCCCCGGGGTGCACTGGTGTTGACGGCGCTCATTTGGCTGGCAAGCATCTGGACCTTCACACATCCGGTTGCGTCAGGATTTACAGCGCGAACAGCTGACGACACGCTGGCCAGTCCCCCATTGCTGGCGAATCTGTCGCACGCCGCCCGCACGGTCGAAGTCAATCTCACGGCCGGTGTCGGGAAGCTCTCGCTCGTTCACGGTTCGGCCGCCAACGTGTACGCCTACAATGGAATGGTGCCCGGCCCGACGCTGGAAGCCAACGAAGGCGACCACGTCATCATTCATTTTCGAAATAATCTCCCCGAAGCAACGACAGTCCACTGGCACGGGCTTCACATCCCGGCGGACCAGGACGGCAGCCCGCTTTACCCGGTACAGCCGGGCAAGGCACACGACTACATCTTTACCATCCCTTACGGAACTGCCGGCACCTACTGGTATCATCCACATCCACACCAGCACACCGGTTATCAGGTAGCACAGGGTCTGTACGGCGCAATTGTCATCCGCTCTTCCAGCGATCCGCTTCCGAAATCACTTCGGGAGAAGGTGCTGATCCTCTCAGATAATCGGTTCCGCGGCGATGGCTCGATCGAGCTCAGCGATGAGCTGTCCGACAAGGGACAGGTCGATCTCGTCAATGGACGCGAAGGAAATGTCTTCTTCGTAAGCGGCAAGCAAATGCCGGTGATCGACATCGAGCCTGGCGAAATACAACGCTGGCGCATCGTCAACGCATCGGCGTCTCGCATCTACAGGCTCGCGCTAGGAGGACAATCATTTCAGCAGATCGGCAGTGACGGCGGATTGTTTGAGCATCCAGCCGACATGAAAGAGATTCTCGTCGCCAACGGTGAGCGCGTCGAGCTGCTTGTTCGCGGCAGCGGGGTTGCCGGAAGCGTCGTTCCACTTCAGGCACTGCCGTATGATCGCTATGTACCTCAAACGCGTCCGGGCGCGTGGAACCAGTCGGTTGACCTGGCGACGCTGCGCTACTCGACTGGTGCCGCGGTCATCCCGCAGTCGATCCCCGCCACGCTTCGGGTGATTCCCGTGCTCGACACTCTCGCATCCACGGCAACGAGATACATCTCGTTCAGCCAGGGGCTCATTAACGGCCGCATGATGGACATGGATCGCGTGGACGTTAGTGCGAAGCTGGGCGCAACCGAAATCTGGCAGGTGGAAAATCTCGTCGGGATGGATCACCCTTTTCATCTTCACGGTTTCCAGTTCCAGATACTGGATCGGAATGGCGTGCCCGAAAAAGACCGACGCTGGAAAGACACAGTCAACGTTCCAAAGCACGAGACGGCGCGCTTTATCGTTCGTTACGATGATTTTCCTGGTCGCTGGATGTTTCACTGCCATATCCTCGACCACGAAGATCACGGCATGATGGGAATTCTCGAAGTTAGATAACCACACCACGGAGAGCACATGGTTCGCCCCACGAACACGTTGCACCGCTTCGAAAGGTCAGCTGGAATTTTGCGCGGCGTATCGCTGCTCATCGTCCTGAGCGCGTGCACAAACCAGTCATCCGGAACGGCCGTAGCAGCAACCGACATGCAGACTGGCAACGCCCGGATGGCGCAGATTCTTGAAGGAAGGGCTCTTGTTTTGAATCACGATTGCGCGGGATGCCACGGGGGACGCTCGAACCCGGCCCATCCCTACTGGCTTTCGGGAGCGCGAACGAAGGATGACGAATTCACAATCGGTCCATTCACGACGCGACCACGAAACATCACGCCTGACAATCAGACTGGAATCGGTCGATTCACCGAGCGCCAGATCTTCAACGCGCTGCGGTATGGGCTGCGTCCGGGAGAAACTCCGGATGTCGAGATTTCTTCGTTCACGCCCGGGCAGGGAAATTTTCCTCTTCACCCGCGGTATCTCGCTCCGCCGATGCCATGGCCTGCGTGGCGTTACATGTCGAACAAGCAACTTTACGCGATTGCCGCGTATCTCAAGAACGGCGTGAAGCCCGTCAATCATTTTGTGAAGGACAGCGAAGGGCCGCCTGATTTCTGGGCTGCCGTGTACGTTGCGGACAGCATTGGAGGGTTTCCACCCGCTCCGTTCCCAACTGTACGAGAACGGGCAAGATAAGAAATCATTCGCCAGGCGGTCTGCTCTTCCACCGCTTGTGAAACCAGAAATACTGCTCGGGCGCCAGCCTCACCTGGCGCTCGAGTTGCGAGGCAAGCTCAGCCGTCAACGCCGTGACATCTGCCTCGAGATCGCCCGTCCTGACAACGTCAAGTCTCTCGCCGGCAACTTCGTAGCGAACGGTTTTGCCGGGAAGGCGACGGGCGATGCATGAGAACACAGGTGCGTTGAGACGAAGCGCGAAAAGCGCGGGCCCGCGGTGAGTAGAGGCCGGCCGGC
>JANYKY010000495.1 GCA_025357975.1 Gemmatimonadaceae bacterium | reverse complement strand
CATTGTAAATGTTGACGCGTCCTATTCCGTCTAGTTTCTCGCGCAAAAAACCGAGCGGTATCCGTGCAGTTGCGTAGATAGCGACCGTAGTGAGGAAAAGAGCACCGCCGAATGGCCTGACCCTCCAAACCATCGCTCCAGATAACAGTACCGTTGCCAGCCCGCATTCCAGCAACTGTGAAGGCACACGCGGGCACGTTTCTCCACTCGCGTTCGGAAGATTGAGCGCAAACATTCCGGACGATGGCCGGCCGGCGCAACAACCGTTCAACAGGCACCCGATTTTCGCAATGATCAGTGCGACGAGCAGCGTGAAAGTTGCCGCGTCCCAGAAGGTTCCAAGTGGTAGGCCGGCGAGTGCAAGGACAACGGGCGAGCACGCAAGCGCGAGAATCAACCCACCGTAGAGTGCAGCGCCACCCCCCCGAGAAAACATGCTGGATGGGTTGGCGAGATAGAAATCGAGATGCGTAAGAACGTATAGCATTCGACTGCCGGCCAGCGCTGCAATCGTCAACAACAGCAGGGCTGAGTAAAGTCGAAGCGGATCGAGGCCAAGAGTAGTGCCAGCGTACGTTCCGGCGATTATGCCGAATGTCAGTCCGAGAAAAAGAAAGACAGTGTACGAATGAATCTCAGTTCCGCGAAAGCGGAATAGTACGGGTAACATGACCTTGATTTACTGAATCACGCCCGTCGGCTCAAGGCCATCCTACGCGAACAGGGCCGGCAACTGGCTCGCAATCGCAGAGACGATCTCCCGCGATGCACTTATCACGACGTTCGTGATATCGCCCGCTAGCTTTCCAAGCACCGTTGCGAGATCGGCACGTCCGCCGACGTCATCACCCATAGCGGCTATCACCGCGCGTCTGTGCCTGAGAATGACGGGTGCCGCGAACGCGACTGGATTGAACTCAGGAACGTAGCGGGCGCCGATGCCTTCAATCAACGCGACCGCGCGACCGAAGTACACCAGCTCGCCGCGAAGAATGATCGGCCAATCGTAAATGGTACGCATCACATCATCAGCAAGTGTACGGTCAGCGAGTATTCGGTTTGCGATGTCGGCCGAGGCGACTCCGTCGAAAGCCATGCCGAGCAGAATTTCGACGAGCCGATGAATGGTCGTCATGTCCGTGCCAGGCTCGACGATGCCGAGATCGTAAAAACCCTGGATCACGCCATTGGCGTCGCGGCCTACTGCTGACAGCGCAGTTCTGATCAGCGTGCGTCGCATTTCAGGCTCGACACGCACGACCATGCCGAAGTCGAGAAGAACGAGACGCCCATCGTCGGTAACGAGAAGATTTCCCGGGTGTGGATCGGCGTGAAAGAGCCCATCCACCAGCATCATCTGGATATACGCCTCGACTACTGACTCCACCACTCTGCTGCCGTTGAGCCTACCTGCGGAAATTTGCGGAGCAAGCGAATCGACCTTCGTTCCTTCCATGTACTCCATGACAATCAATCGCTGGCGTGTCAACGCAGTCTCGATTGTCGGTACGAGCACGCGCGGATTTGTTGCGAAGCGATCGCCGATTGCAATCGCGTTGGCGGCTTCCTGCCGAAAGTCCATCTCTTCGCCAATTCGCTTGGAGAATTCGTCAACGACCACACGAAATCCGCGAATGTGAGAGTTTGACCATCGTGCCGAGATGACTTCCAGGATCCGGTTAACAGCATTGATGTCGCTTGCGACCAGCTGCTCGACACCGGGGCGTAGCACCTTGACGACGACATCGCGGCCTTCGTACTGCGCCCGGTACACCTGCCCAAGAGATCCGGAAGCGAGTGGCTCACGATTGAAAGACTCGAACACTTCTTCCGGTGGCCGACCGTAAGCGCTGATGATTTCTCGCTCGATCTCTTCGAAAGGCACCACCGGAACACGGTCCACGAGCGTCCCAAGAGCCGATAGATATGGTTCCGGCACCACGTCCGGCCTCGAGGCAAAAACTTGCGCGAGCTTGACGAACGTCGGGCCGAGCGAGACAAAAGCGTCAACGAGTGCCTTGGCGCGGGCCTCGTGAAAACCTGATGTTCGGGGAAGGGGAGTGCCCCACCAGATCCATCGCCTGAAGTCACGGCGAAATGATATGCCGAGCGGAAAGAGACGTCGAAGTATTACAAGCGTACGAAACTGATCCAAGGTGAGTGCAGGGAAAGGGTGCTCTGGGAGATTGTTGATTATACCCGAAAAAGGGATTTAAGTCGCTCGCGATTGCGCGGGTTCGCTGGCAGATTTCACTCGAGCCAATGACCGACCCTATTCCATCAATCGAATCCGCAAGCGTTGCCGCTATTCTGGCGCAACGGAGCCGGGAAGATCGGGCTGCGCTTCTCGATGAGCTCGTGATGATGCTTTCCGAAATCGTGCCACACGTTCACGTCAAACGCGCGCTTTTTGGGCGGCGCGTAACAGCCGTGCACTTGCCTCTCGGCGGATTCGTTTATGTGCTGAAGCGAACCCCTGATGACTCGTTCGAAGCGACACGCCAACAACAAGTACGCGGCGTTGTAATTCGAACTGACCCGATGGAGATCGACGGATTTCTTGCCGAGCTTGGGTTGGCGCTCGATGTGGAGCTACGGCGTACCGAACGCGGGCGCGACGCG
>JANYKY010000198.1 GCA_025357975.1 Gemmatimonadaceae bacterium | reverse complement strand
GGGCTGGGTCGTGGACATCGTAAAAGACGATCCCGCCCGATTGATAGAATGTGCCCGCAGTTACAACTCCTGGTACCTGAGTACCTAGCAGCCTCAAGCCGTGCCACCACCCACGCGCCGCCGATCGAGATTGTTACCACTGCGAACACGCTTTCGGTCTGGTCATCCCGAATGACAGGGCTATTGGGGCTCGTACCGAAAGAGATTCCGGATTGCTACGACCCGGTAGAATCCGCTGCTTGTATCGTCAGTGACCATCGGCCTGTACTCACCGAGAACTTTTCCGCCAGCGTCCACCTGAACCATGGTGTTCATCCCGGAAAATCCAACCAGTGTCGCGCCGTCTGCCATGCGCTGTACTGAACCAGTGTACGGCGTGAACGTCGCCGGGTCATGCGAGTAGGACCACACCAGGGTCGCCGTCTTTGCCGCCTCATCCAACCGATATTCCACGGCGCGAGAAAATTGCGGGTTGTGACGCCAGCCATTATCAAAAAGGAGGACATCGCCATTGTCGAGAAATTGCGCGTCGTGCTGCGCGGAGAAGCCGCCTTCGGGGTCATTCACGAAGGTGAAGTCACTCTTTAGTCCGCCAAGGCGCCAGATGACCTTGCCTGTGGTTTTGTCCACTTTGACAACTGTGCCAAGGACTCGGTATGAGATGAGATAGTTGCCGTCCTTGTCGAAATGGAGAGCGTTCGGATGATCGAAATCTCCGGAGGGCATTGGAGGCTCGAGCATTTCGTCCACCGAGAATTCCTGCCACGCGTCCTGGACGATCTTCACTTCGCCGGCGTCCGTCACACGGAATAGCTGGTGACCTGCGATAGAGTCGCCAGGGTTATAACCGGGAAGACCGTCGGCCGAATGAAAATTGTAGCCGAAGAAATACGCGACTGTTTGCCCGTTCTCGACCCGGACCTGGAGTTCGTGGCTGTCAGTATAGTAGCCGTCAGGTGCTTTCCATTTCCTGATGAGAGTTCCAGACCGGTCGACCTCCTGAAATTCACCGGGAACTTTGTCCCAGCCACGCGTTGCGCCGAGAAACACTGTGTAATTGCCGTTCGGCTGCTGCTTGGCCTCCACAATCGGCACCTGGCCGAAGTCGCGATACCAGACCAACCGGCCCGTATTATCGAAAATCACGAGGTACGAAGACGCTGGAGTGACCATTGGCGCGAGTATGTAACCACTCGTCGGCCGCACGCCGTTCAGCAAGTCGAGACGCGCTTGCCTGATCGGTGATGGCACCGCACCCGTGGCTACGATATGCTCTGGCGAGAGCTCATGTTCAGATCCTTTCCACGCTTCGACGACTACCCGGTAAGCTGTTCGCGGCTTGAGGCCGAGGAGCGACACGGTCGCCATTTGGCGATTTCGGGTAACGGTGATAGTGGTGTCGGTACCGTCGAGCGAGATCGCTATACCCCTGGCGGAGTCGGCCATCGGCGCGGAAAAAGATAAAAAAAGTGCAAGGGAGTCCTGCTCATTTGCATTGATAGCTGAAACCTCCGGCGAAAAAGTTGCCGCGGCTGCAATGGGCGCCGTTAGAGGCTGATCTGTGCACGCAATGCCCAACGAACAGGAGACAACAGAAATCAGAAATCGCCCGCGCTTCACTTGACTCCCCGTCATGCGGATATTCCCCCTATGAATTCTCCTTCCACTTCGAGGCCATTGCGTATCGGCATCGATGCGCATGCGATTGGATCACGCCTCGGAGGGAACGAGACCTACATACTTGATGTGCTTGCAGCACTCGAGACTCATCCCGAGCACAATTACTACGTCTACGTAACTGATAGCGCTGCCGCCGAAAGAGCTCGCGACGCGCTTCCGTCCGCTACGGCACTTAGGATCATCGGAACTACGAATCCGCTAATACGCCTGGGCTACAGCCTCGCAGCGCTTGCGTCAGCCGATTCGGTAGACGTACTGCACGTTCAATACGTTAGCCCCCTTTTTTCCCCCAAGGTCGTTGTCACCATCCATGACCTCTCATTCGTTCATCATCCTGAATGGTATTCCCGGACGGAGTCGCTGCGGTTACGCCTGACAGTTCGATTGACTGCTCGGCGTGCGCGTCAGATCCTGACCGTCAGCGACCACGCGCGGAGAGACATCATCAAAACCTTTGGAGTGCCGGCCGAGAAAGTAAGCTTCAGCTACAACCGGTTGAGGCCCATGTTTACCCCGCGGTCGGATGGCGAAATCCTCCAGGTACTGAATCGACTGAATATCCAGCGACCGTATGTGCTCACTGTCGGAAACCTGCAACCGCGCAAGAACATCGCTCGATTGATTGCAGCGTGGACCAACCTTCGCCAAACTGCTCCGGACTTTGTTCTCAAGCTTGTCATAGTGGGACGCAAGGCATGGATATTCGATCCGATCTTCGCGGCCGCAAGGGAGAGTGAGTTTGCGAAGGACGTGATCTTCACTGACTACGTTCCCGACGACGATCTGCCAGCACTCATGAGTGGTGCAACAGCGTTCGCCTATCCTTCGCTCTTCGAGGGATTCGGATATCCACCTGTCGAAGCGATGGCGTGCGGAACGCCAGTTCTGACTTCGAACGTGACAGCGTTGCCAGAGGTGTGCGGCGACGCAGCTGTGTACGCAGATCCGCTGAGCGTGAATGACATCGAGAAAAATCTCCTCGATCTATCTCGCGACGATACCCGCCGGGCGACAATGCGACGACTTGGGCTCGCTCAGGCTGACACGTACCGTCATGTGGACCTCGGTGCAGTCACTGTTCGGGCCTACGAGCGAGCTGCCGCGTCTCGAGCGGGGTGACCAGCGGTATATTTCTCCATCATGCGCACATCAGGTGTGGTCATCTCAGTACTCGCAGTGTTCGCGGCTGGCTGCGCGGATAATCGTGCGCCCGTGGCGAATGGGCCGCAGCCTGTACAATGGACCGCCGAGGTCGCGAGCCAAACACCGTCTCCTGACGGAACGGTGCTCGTCGACCTTCATCTCAAGGCTGTCATTCAGGACGGCTGGCACGTCTACTCGTTGACGCAAAAGGCAGGCGGTCCAACACCATTGTCGGTGAAGGTTGAGTCGTCCTCGCTGCTGTCCATACAACCAGAAGTGCAGGGTCCCGTTCCGCAAAAGGCGATGGATCCAAATTTTGGCGTAGAGACGGAGACGTACAGCGGAGGGCCCGTTATCAACGTCCCCGTTAGAGTCTCGGCGCGCGCACTCAAGAGCGGAAAGCCGATCGAGGTCAAGGTGCGGTCGCAAGCGTGCAGCGACAAATTCTGCCTTCCGGCAAAGACTTTGACGATTTCGGTGGGCCTGCCTCCCAGTCGAACGTGACCGCATCGTTCTTGTGGCTTGCGGCAGTGACAGGCGCGCTGTCACTGCTGACGCCATGCGTATTCCCGATGATTCCGATCACTGTTGCGTTCTTCAACGGGAACGCAGAACGATCGACGGGCCACGCATTACGGCACGCATTGCTTTTCGCCGCAGGAATAATCGTGACCTTCACCGCGATTGGCCTCGGCCTCGCCGTTATCGTCGGCGCGGCGGGGCTGTCCCGATTCGCGTCGAACCCAGTGGTGAATGTCGCGATTGGGCTCGCGTTCGTCGCGTTCGCCGCGAGCCTGCTCGGACTTTACGACATTCCACTTCCATTCGGCAATCGCCTGGTGAACAGCGTCGATGCGTCTGTGCGCGAACGATCCGGGAATGCTGCAGGCTCCGCGTTAGCAGGATTTGCATTTACACTTGCGTCATTCACGTGTACAGCTCCGTTTGTCGGACCGCTTCTCGTTGCGGCAGCGCGCGGGGACTGGGTGCGCCCGTTTGCGGGAATGGCTGTGTTTTCGGTGGTATTCGCGACGCCGTTCTTCATGCTCGCGCTCGTTCCCAGGTGGACTACATCACTTCCGCGAGTTGGCGGCTGGATGCGTGACGTGAAAGTCGTGGTCGGCCTGTTCGAGCTTGCCGCCGCCGTAAAATTTTTCTCCAATGCGGATCTGGTTTGGAGAACGGGACTGATCTCGCGGCGGACTTCGCTGCTCGTGTGGGTCACGATGAGTGCGATTGCCGTCCTCTACCTCATCCGTGCAGCGCTCCGCGGAAGTAGATCTCGGACGATTGGCAGATCTTTGTCGTGGTTGTCCGTCGCTGCGGCCGGCGCCGTGACGATCTGGCTCGCATCGGGGCTGAACGGAAAATCGGTCGGAGAGCTCGAAGCTTTTCTCCCTCCGCCTACCGATGTAGCTACCTCAGCGTCAATGCCTGCATCACGAATCGCGCTGCAGTGGATAGTGAACGATCACCGGCGAGCGCTGCGTGAGGCGGGCTCCGCCAATCGCCTCGTCTTCATCGACTTCACCGGCTACACGTGCACTAACTGCAGGTGGATGGAAGCAAATATGTTTTCGCGCGCTGATGTATCAACGGAGATGTCGAAGTTCGTGCTCAGCCGTCTGTACACGGATGGCGAAGGCCCCGTTTACGACGCTCAACAGAAATTCCAGGAAGATCGTTTCGGGACGGTGGCGTTACCGCTTTACGCGATTGTCGACGGCAGTGGCAACACTGTCAGAACGTTCTCCGGGCTCACTCGCAACCCTGCCGAGTTCATCGCCTTCCTCAGCGCTGGCGGCTGAAGGATCCGCGGGGGCAAGCAGTTCTTTACGCTTCTTTCGCTTGAAGATGAATTCTGGAGCCAGGGCAACGCCAAGCAGCGTTACCGGAATTATCTGCAGGGTCTGAATCAACAGGGACACTGCGATCGCATCGTTGCGCGCAACTCCAAACGGATCGACCGCAAGCGCAAATACAAACTGGAAAAATCCGACATTTCCCGGCGTTGCCCGTATCAGCAATCCGAGGTTGATCGCCAGTAACGCCGCAAGACTTCCCGCAGGCGGTATCGCAACGTGCGCAGCATCTGCGGCGAGCTGGAAAGTCGCGAATTGACCTGCCCACGAGAGCATAGAGAGCAAGAGCGCTCCAACAAAACGCGGACCTGATGTGAGCAGCCGCGTGCTTGCGGCGAAACCGACAAAATATGCCTTGAGTCTCCCGCCAAGGCCGCGAGGCCGCTCACGCCGCTCTGGTACGTGCTCGGGCTTGGCGTTGCGCGATGCATAAACGAACCACGTCAGCAACACCGCGATCAACACCAGCGCAATCTCGGCCGGGAGGTGCCATCGCTCCAGAGATGGAGGGAGCGAAAAGACGAGGACTCCAATTACCAGCATGATCACGAAGCCAACAGGATCGAACAGCCGTTCCAAAGCAACGGTGGCAAGAACTGTCGAGCTCGGAATTCCGGTCGATCGCGAGATGAACACCACTCGCGCAGCGTCTCCGCCATTCGCGACGAGAACGTTGTTGAGGCCCGCTCCCGCAACAGTCGCGCGAATGGCGAGGGGCAGCGACGGGGATCCCGCGGCCCTCAGGAAGAGCCACCATCGTATCGCTTTAATCAGGATAGTGAGCAGATTGACGCCGACAGCCGCCGCAAGAAGCGGCAGGGAAGCGCTGCGGATAGATGTCCACGCAGCACTCCAATTGATCGTCCTCGCGAATATTACAAGGAAGATGACAATCGCGGCCGTCAGTATCCAGCGGAGTGCCCGCGAGAGACCGCGCTTCACTGAGCCGGCAGGGTTACGAACTCATAGCCGCGATCACGCAGGCCGGCAACGATGCGCGGCAATGCGGCCGCAGTCTGCATGCGATTGCCGTCCGCATTATAGCCATCGCCATCGTGCAACAACAGGATCGACCCGGGACGAACACCTTCCATTGTTCGATCGACAATCGCAGTCACGCCAGGTTGATCACTATCCCAGACGCCAAGTGACCACCCGATTGTCCGCTCTCCAAGGGATCCCGCAATCCATGATACCCATGGACTTCTAAAGCCGTGCGGAGCGCGGAAGAATCGAGGCGAGACCGACGCTGCCCTTTCGATAGCCCGTTTGCCAAGACTCAAGTCGCGCTTTACATAAAAAGGAGACTTGAGGTGAAGTTTTTCGTGAAAGTAACCGTGGTTTCCGAGCTGGTGCCCTTCGTCGACCGTCCGATGGACCAGACCGGGCCAACGTTCTGCATGCCGGCCGAGAACAAAAAAGGTAGCGCGGATTCCAAGCTCCCCGAGAGTGTCGAGAATTCGCGGGGTGGCATCGGGATTGGGTCCGTCGTCGAACGTGAGAGCGACGAGGTGATCGTCTGTAGGGAGGTGGCCGAGTACGGGGCCGAAAACCTTGCTGTTCCGGTGAAACGCGCCATGCACCACGCTTCCAGCGAGCGTCAGGCCAACCGCCGCTGGAAAAATCATCTGAGAACCTTTGCAGGGCCGAGCACGCCCATGTACACGTCGAGGATCGCAGCCGTCACATTGGGCCACCCGTATTCGATCGCATGCTGGCGACCTGATTTTCCGAGTCTGGCGCGAAGCGTCTCGTCATCCAGCAACCTCACAAGATCTTCTGCGAGGGCATCGACGTCGCCACATGGAAACATCAATGCCTCGCGTTCGTGTTTGACGACATCACGAAACCCGAGAATATCCGAACACACAACCGGCGTTTCGCATGCCATCGATTCAAGCAGCGTAATGCCGAACGACGCCTTGGTAGTCGGACACGCATACATCGAGCTGTGCGCGTAGTAGCTCGGACGTGAGCCGAGCACAGCGCCGACAAATGTTATGTCCGGATCGCCCGCCGCTGCGCGATAGTAGTGCTTGCGAAGAGGTCCATCACCGACAACTACGAGTTGCGCTTCACGGTTAGTCCCCTTCACCTTTTTGAACGAATCGATCAAAGTGGTCAGGCCATTGCGCGGATCGAAACGTCCGAGAAAAAGGATGCTCGGGATATCTTTTCGAACACCAGGAGGAGGCGGGACATGCGGATTGAAAAGATCGAGATCGATCCCGTTCGGCACGATCGTCCAGTTAGCCTCGAAATATCGATTTAAAGCGACGGTTGTCGAATGCGAGACCGCGACGGCGGCGGCCAGATGATCGAGCCTTTTCTGAAGCCACTTCTGCGTCAGCCCGTAAATATTCGACTTGTCGAAATAAGTGTGGAATGTTCCAACGACTGGGCAGTCAGCGGCTTCGATTGCGATAACTGGAAGCCACGGGCTGAGCGGCGAATGAACATGGACGATGTCGTACTTGCCGCGCCTGAAGGCATCCCTCAACTGTTTTTTCAGATTCCAGCCAAGAGTCATGCGCGCCTGTGAGCCATTGAAGTAGACAGGCTGGCTGTGTCCTATGCGAATGACATGCGGCTCGTTGACGGCGCCTTTGAGGTTGGAGGTGATGATGTCTACGTGATGCCCGAGCCGCCGCGCTTCACGCGCAAAGAAATGGACGTGTTCGCAGATGCCGCCGAGATGCGGATAGTAGTACTCGGTGACGAGTGCGATCCGTAGCGGTTTTGCGAAATCAGTAGCCGCCCGCGGCAGGGCCGCGGCGGGAGTGAGATCGCGAACGCGTGCGAGGTTGCTACGACGCGTTAAGGGCGGCATGAGCTGCGGCAAGTCTTGCTATTGGCACACGAAAGGGTGAACAGGACACATAATCGAGCCCGATGTTATGGCAAAACGCTATGGAACGCGTCTCGCCGCCGTGCTCGCCGCAAATCCCAAGCTTGATGTCAGGGCGTACCCTGCGTCCGTCTTCTACCGCAATCCGGATCAGGCGGCCAACACCCTGGGCGTCGAGCACCTGAAAGGGATCGTCCGCAAAGATACCACGATCCACATAGGAAGGAAGGAAGCGCCCGGCATCGTCCCGGCTCAAACCATATGTAGTCTGAGTGAGGTCATTTGTTCCGAAAGAGAAGAATTCGGCGCTTCTGGCTATCTCGTCTGCGGTAAGTGCGGCACGGGGAAGCTCGATCATGGTACCGATCATATAACTTACACTTTCGCCCATTACCCCCAGCACCTGTTCCGCCGCGCTTTCCAGGATTGACCGTTGATTCTCGAATTCGGCAACTGTGGATACAAGTGGCACCATGATCTCCGGCTTGACCTCGATTCCACGGCGCATCGCCCTGACGGCAGCCTCGAAAATCGCGCGCCCCTGCATTTCCGTGATTTCCGGAAAAGTGATCCCGAGGCGGCACCCCCGATGCCCCAGCATCGGATTGTTCTCTCTTAGCCCCTCGACAATGCGCGAGAGCTCATCCCGTGGAAGCCCAAGGGTTCGGGCGAGCAGTTTACTCTCCTCGCCCCCGTGTGGAAGAAATTCGTGGAGCGGTGGATCGAGAAGTCGAATCGTGACGGGCAGCCCGTTCATTGCCTCGAAAATTCCTTCAAAATCCGACCGTTGCATCGGCATCAGCTTCGCAAGCGCGCGGCGGCGGCCACCTTCATCGCGGGCCACGATCATCTCCCGCATGGGCGTGATCCTGTCGCCCTCAAAAAACATGTGCTCTGTGCGGCAGAGCCCAATGCCTTCGGCGCCAAAGGCCCGGGCGACTCTCGCGTCGCGCGGAGTATCGGCATTCGCCCGAACCTTGAGTCGCCGGCAGTCGTCCGCCCATTCGAGCAACTCCGAATACGATTGATAGAGCGGCGCCTGCGAGCGGGACAGGGTACCGTTCGTGACCTGTACAACCTCACTGGGTATAGTCGGAAGATTACCTGCGAACACCCGGCCCGTGGCGCCGTCCAGCGTGAGCCACTCGCCTTCGTGCACATGCGTTCCGTTCACCGCAAAACGGCGGTGAGTGACCTCGACCTCGATGTCCTTGCAGCCGACGATGGCGCATTTACCCATTCCCCGGGCGACCACCGCGGCGTGGCTCGTCATTCCGCCGCGCGCCGTCAAAACTGCGCGAGCCGCAACGATGCCATGAAAATCCTCCGGCGTAGTCTCATCCCGAACGAGAATTACCGCTTCTCCATTCGCGGCTCGCTCGACAGCGCTATCGGGGTCGAAGACCGCAATTCCGCTCGCCGCGCCTGGACTGGCCGGGAGACCTAGACAGAGTGGCTTGGCTCGCACCGAAGGATCGATAATGGGGTGCAGAAGCTGGTCGAGATCGGCGGGCGGCACACGCCTGACCGCCTCCGTCCTGTCGATCAATCCCTCCTTCACCATGTCGCAAGCGATCTGCACGGCCGCAGCCGCGGTACGCTTTCCGCTGCGCGTCTGCAGAAGGAAAAGTTTGCCGCGCTCCACTGTGAACTCGAGATCCTGCATGTCGGCGTAATGCCTCTCGAGCCGATCCTGAGTTTCGAGTAGCTCGGTATATGCGCCGGGCAGACGGTCAGCCATCTCGTCGATGTGAAGCGGAGTTCTGATCCCCGCGACGACATCTTCGCCCTGGGCGTTGACGAGAAATTCTCCGTAGAATTTCTTTTCCCCAGTAGAAGGATCGCGGGTGAACGCGACTCACGTCCCCGAATCGTCGCCGAGATTTCCGAAGACCATCGCGACAACATTCACGCCAGTGCCGAGGTCATCGGGTATGCTGTTGACCTTGCGATAGTCGCGCGCTTTCTTGAGCGTCCATGATTTCCAGACCGCTTCGATTGCGCCCCATAGCTGCACGACGGGATTCGTCGGAAACTCAGTGTGAGTCCGGTTGCGCACGAGCGACTTGTATTCCTCGACGAGATTGCGAAGCGTATCCTCGTCCAGCTCCGAGTCGGTGAGCACGCCGCTCGTAAGACGGTGCGCCTTGAGGAGATGCTCGAAATCAGCGATTGGCACGCCCAGAACGACGTCCGCATACATCTGGATGAAACGACGGTATGAATCGTAAGCGAATCGTGCGTTGCTGCTCTGTTTCGCCAGTCCCTCAGCGGTCCGGTCGTTGAGGCCGAGGTTAAGGATCGTCTCCATCATGCCAGGCATGGAGACCGACGCGCCTGACCTGACTGAAACGAGCAACGGATTTTTCGGGTCGCCTAGTCGCTTGCCTGTCGCCTGCTCGAGCCGCG
>JANYKY010000184.1 GCA_025357975.1 Gemmatimonadaceae bacterium | reverse complement strand
GCCGAACTTCGTGATCGACACCGAAGACGATGAGGAATTTCCGGAAGATCGATGGGTCGGAAAGGTGCTCAGCGCAGGCGGCATGAGAATGCGAGTGGATCAACGCGACAAGCGGTGCGTGATGGTCAACATCGATCCAGTCACCACCGCGCGAAATCCCGAGATCCTCCGAGCCATCGCGCGGGATCGGAACGCTTGCCTGGGTGTCTACGGAACGACTGTGGACCAGGGGCGGGTGACGGTGGGAGATACTGTCTCGATCGAGTAGACGGCGCACCGGCGCCGGGATTGCCGGGTCCGCCACGACACTCTGTGCAATTCGCTACAATTAAGTGACGCGGGGCGCACCTCGCGCCACGAAGCTTTGACCGCAGCACCTGACGCTTCTCCTTTAATGTGAACGACGCACTCATGAATCGCAGACTTCTCGCCCTTTCAATCGCTGCCTCAACAGCGTGCGCTCCCCATGTAACGACCACATATACCCCTAGCGCGACTGCCAGCGTATCGCGCATGGCGGGCGACGTTAAAATCGTGGCGTCCGACGCGTTTATGGGACGTGGGCCCGCGACGCGAGGTGAGGAGCTCACCACGACGTATATCCGGGACCAGCTTATCGCGGCCGGACTCCAGCCAGGTGGACCAAACGGCTCGTGGTTTCAGGAAGTGCCACTGCTTCAGTCTGATATCGTCGGCGCGCCCTCCGTATCCGTCACAGTCAACGGAGAGAACGTCCCGGTCACTCAAGGTCAGCAAGTAGCCATTCGCGCTTCAATGCAAAACGTGGATCACGTCAATATCCAGAACGCGCCACTCGTGTTTCTTGGGTATGGAATCAAGGCGCCGGAACGCAATTGGGATGATTTCAAGGGCGCGGACCTGCATGGAAAGGTTGGCATAGTCCTCGTGAACGACCCTGACTTCGAAACAGGTCAGGGTGATTTCGGTGGCAAGGCGATGACCTACTATGGCCGCTGGACCTATAAGTACGAGGAGGCGGCACGTCAGGGATTGGCAGGACTTCTCATCGTCCATGAGACTGCGGCGGCCGCGTACGGCTGGCCGACGGTCAAGAATTCAAACACCAACACGATGTTTGACATCGTGCGCTCGAACCCCGCGGGATCTCACCCCCTGCTCGAAGGCTGGGTTCAGCACGACGACGCGGTCAGGCTCCTCAAGATGGTCGGTCAGGATTACGACGCGTTGAAGCGGGTTGCGGAGACGCGCGAATTCAAGCCGGTGCCGCTCGCCGGCGCCACGTTCTCCGCGAATTACCAGGTCCGGCAAAAAACAATTCGATCGAAGAACGTGCTTGGCCGAATCGCCGGAACTGCGCATCCCGACGAGACCATTTTTTATGGAGCGCACTGGGATCACCTTGGCGTCGGCGCGCCAGACGCGCACGGCGACAGTATCTACAATGGCGCAGTCGATAATGGCACCGGTATCGCCGTTGTGCTCGAGCTCGCTCGCCTGTTTGCCGCCGGTCCAAAGCCGCAGCGTTCCGTAGTCTTCGCGTTCTGGACGGCTGAAGAAAAAGGTCTCATCGGCTCGGAATACTACGCAAGCAATCCCGTGTATCCTATCGAGACCACAGTCGCTGGTTTCAACATCGACGCGTTGAGCCCAAGTGGGCGGTCGCACGACGTAACAGTTGTCGGTTTTGGCCAGAGTGATCTCGAGGACCGTCTCAAGGCGACACTAGCAGCGAACAATCGCGTGATCACGCCTGACCCAAGCCCTGAAGCAGGATATTTCTTCCGCTCCGACCACTTTCCAATGGCGAAGCGGGGCGTGCCGATGCTCGACATGGGCAGCGGTATCGACTTGTTGAGCGGAGGTACAACGGCCGGGATGAAGGCCGCGGACGCCTACCGAAAAAATCAATACCATCAGCAGGCGGATAACTATGATCCCGCCACTTGGGATTTCTCAGGAATCGCGGACGATGTAAACCTGCTGCACACCCTGGGCTGGCAGCTTGCTAACTCGAGAGACTGGCCGAACTACCGCGCTACTTCGGAATTCAGGTCCATCCGCGACAAGAGCGCGTCGAGCCGGAGATAAGATGATTTCACGTCAAGCTGCAATTGGCCTCGCCGTTTTATCCGTGGCGCTTTCTTTTTCAGTCGCGGGCCGATCATACGCACAGACAACTGCGCAACCTGCCCCAAGCGCATCGGAAGCTGCCGCGATGGCAAAGGCGCGAGCAGACAGCGCACAGTATCCGTACACAAAGGCAGACGTCGATTTCATGACTGGCATGATTGCACATCATGCCCAGGCTATCGTCATGAGCCGCATGGCCCCCACTCACGGCGCGAGCAAATCGGTACGCATTCTTGCCGAGCGCATTATCAACGCGCAGCAAGACGAGATTGCGACGACGCAGCAGTGGTTGCGCGATCGCGGCAAGCCTGTTCCTGATCCCGAGTCTGCGGTCATGCAGATGCCGATGACGGGTGCAATGCAGGGAATGCTGATGCCCGGCATGCTAACGGAAGCTCAGATGAAGCAACTCGCGGCAACAACGGGCAGCGATTTCGACGGGCTCTTTTTGAAGTCAATGATTCGCCACCATCAGGGCGCGGTACAAATGGTGAGCGATTTGTTCGACACCAATGGTGCAGCACAGGATCAGACAATCTTCAAGTTCGCCAGCGACGTCAACGCAGACCAAACGACCGAAATAGCGCGCATGCAGCTAATGCTCGGCGCTCTCGCCTCGGGGAGCCGTTCTCCCTGACAATCCGTACCAGTTCCACCCATTCCCTCACACACTGAAATGACCCAGACATCTGCTCACGAACATCATTCGTCGTCGACACCACGCGCAGTTCGATGGCTGTCAGCGACCCTCTCCGCCTGCCTGATTGCAGCCGGAGCAGCATCCGCTTCTGCCCAAAGCATGTCGCCGACTCCGCCGAGTCCGGACCCACGCATCGGTCTTCGTGGCGGAGAGATGAATGCAGCCGAGGCGAAGTGGAACATGCGAGTCGTTTCTGAGACACCGCCGCCGCCGCGTTTCCTGGGAAAGGTCAATTCCGACATCGCGTTCATCGGCAACTACGCAATTCAGGGAAGCTTTGACGGCTATCAGGTCTGGGACATCTCGAACCCCGCACACCCGTCATTGAAGACAGCGTACGTCTGCCCGGGCTCGCAGAGTGACGTTTCGGTTTACAAGAATCTGCTCTTTGTTTCGGGCGAGAGCCTGAATGGCCGGCTCGATTGCGGAACCGGCGGCGTTACCGAGGCAGTCAGCAGCGCTCGGCTTCGCGGTGTTCGCATTTTTGACATCACCGACATTGCCAACCCGCGCAATGTTGCGAATGTGCAGACATGCCGCGGATCGCATACCCACACGCTGCTCGTCGATCCGAAGGACAAGAACAATGTCTACATCTACATCTCCGGGTCGTCTCGCGTACGCTCGTCAACGGAGCTCGCCGGTTGCGCCGACATTCCCTCGCCAACGGATCCGAATTCAGCGCTGTTTCGGATTGAAGTAATCAAGGTTCCGCTCGCGCATCCGGAGCAGGCTGCGATTGTCAGCTCGCCGAGAATCTTCAACAATCTCACTGCGCCGGCAGTGCATTCGGACGCGCCGGAAGACATCGCGAACAATCGGAAGATGGTCGACGCCGCGCGTGCCAATGGCGGGTTTGTCTGGACGACGCGCACTGGCGAGCGGGTGATGCCGGGTTTCATCGTTTCGCAGCTGCTCGACAGCCTGGTGACAGCCCGCAAGGGCGCTGGCGTTCCGACGTCAGCCGATACGGCGAAACTGCGACAGATCATTCCTGAGCTCTCTGCGCATAACGTGCAACCGCTCGATCCCTCTGCTCCGAACCCCGGGCCAACTCAGTGCCACGATATCACTGTGTATCCGGCCGCCGGTCTTGCAGGCGGCGCCTGCGCCGGGTACGGGTTGCTCCTCGACATCAAGGATCCCGCGCACCCGATCAGGCTCGCCGCTGCTGCCGACTCAAACTTCTCCTATTGGCATTCGGCGACGTTCAATAACGGGGGAACGAAGGTCCTCTTCTCTGATGAATGGGGCGGTGGAACCCAGGCGAAGTGTCGTGACACCGACAAGCGCGAATGGGGCGCGGACGCGATCTTCACGCTGGCAAACGGAAAGCCCACATTCCACAGCTACTACAAGCTTCCCGCACCGCAGACCCGTCAGGAAAACTGCGTTGCGCACAACGGCTCGCTCATTCCGATACCAGGTCGTGATATCATGGTTCAAGCATGGTATCAGGGCGGCGTCTCAGTGTTTGACTGGACCGACGTAGATCATCCCCGCGAGATCGCGTTCTTCGATCGCGGTCCCGTCGATTCCACCAGGCTCACTCTTGCGGGCTCGTGGTCTGCCTATTGGTACAATGGTCTCATCGTCAGTTCGGAGATTGTTCGTGGACTCGACATTTTCGAGCTTACACCGAGCGCATTCATTTCGCAAAACGAGATCGATGCGGCAAAGACGGTAAAGTTCGACTACCTGAATGTTCAGGGTCAGCAAAGGCTCGTATGGCCTCCTTCGTTTGCGCTTGCGCGCGCCTATGTGGATCAGATCGCGCGAGGCAACGAATTGTCCGAGGCAAGGGTTTCTGCGCTAAGAGCAACGCTCAGCAGTGCGGAAAGTGCGCACGGTGCTCGGCGCAGCAGTGCCTTGTTGGCAGCGGCGAGCAGGCTGACTACTGAGGCTGCATCATCGCACAATGCTGCGAGACTCCACATGCTCGCGGCGGCGATGAGAGATCTCGCTCGAGCTGGTTCGTAAACGGTAAGTACGAACCGGGCATCACTGGGTTTGGAATTGAAGCGGGAAGCACACTCAGTGCTTCCCGCTTTTTCTTTCATCCGGGCGGTTTCCGCCAGTAGTAAGATTGCCATTGTCGCTCCCGCGAGAAGCAGTGAGTATGACGCGATCTCATCGGAACTCGCCGGCTTCCCGAGGTTGGAAATCAGTGCCATGACAACGAACTGGAGACGGTCAACGCTCCCGCGGAGGAGCCCAGGATCACGTAGAAAGTTATCCCGGCGGAGAAAAGGGGATTCGGACATTATCGAGGGCTGGATGGACTGCCTACGCTGCGAAACTCGCGCCAGCGAGTAATATTCCGTTAGCGTGCCCCCCTGACCTTTACTCCCGACTATAATGCTGAGACAAATCGCCGTCGCGGGCGGCCTCTTCTTTTCGACGCCGATCGCTGCGTCAGCCCAAGCTG
>JANYKY010000493.1 GCA_025357975.1 Gemmatimonadaceae bacterium | reverse complement strand
GCGGATTGCGTTTTCATTCCACGATATCGTGGACATTCGTCCCGTTCATTACGTCTTTGACGCACACTTGCTATTCGGCCGCACGTCCCCGGGCGACACGATCATCACACTGCAGCACAGCCAGTGGGTTGCATTCGAGATCGACGAAGTCGCCGGGCCATTCGATTGGACCAGCGTGGTCGTTCACGGCTCATTCCTGCTCCTCGACCCCGGAGGCAATAGTCCAGATGCACGGCTATATGAGCGTGGTCTCCACGCGATCCGGTCGATTTCGCCCGACGCACTCGCTGAAAAAGATCCAGCACCGTTTCGAACCGAGTTGTTCCGAATTACGATGGACTCGGTAACGGGTAAATCGTGCTCGACAAAATCGGAAAGCTGAAAGTCCGAGCTACGCGGACCGCAACGCCCCGATCAACGGGAAGATCAATCCCACAAGCCACACCAGCGCCACTGCAAGCGCTGCTTTCGAGCGCGGTATTCCCCCCAACACCGAAAGTCCGATAGCCATCAGCACGAGCGTCCAGATCGTGAACAGGTCGATCCCGCCAAGCAAGGTCATCGCGAACGGATTGGTAGTGGGGCTCAAGAATCGACCGATGCCCAGCGTGACACTGTAGTGGGACGTGATCTGCTCAGGCTGAAGCAGCAGACCCTGTAGCGCGTTCAGTACCAGCTCGATGATTCGTGGAATCTGCGAATACGTCGTGATCATTGCCGCTTCGGCAAACGATTCCCTGGCATCGAACAGCCGGCTGACTCCCCATAGAATTGCGGCAGTAAGGAAAACTCCAATCGGCAGGAAAATGGCAAACCCGACGCTGGCAAACTTCTCCATACTACCGGTCATGGAAGAGATCTGTTCGCTCGTCAAATTTGGATTCTTCGCCGCCATCGCAGCCGTGGCCTTGGACATTTCTGCATCCATAATCGGCCCCATGCCATTCCTCAGGGCGAAATACAGGACAATCGAGAGGAGGACATAGGCCAAAAGCGCCAGCCCATATTTGCCATCGCGCCTGCGCTCGAAAACCGCTGAGGGCTGATAGAAGATGTCGATGAAATCCTCCCAAAGGCCCGCTTTGGAAGGCGTGGGAGCTTCTACTGCTGCATCGGTCATCGGAGGCTCCGGAGTCGAGTGAAAGCCGGACGTTATGCCATCATTCCCGGCGGACCAATAATATGTATTATCCGCGTGCAGTGCCGCACATTCCTTGAGAACCCACGAATTGTTTACAAAACACTCCGCGCCACGAGAACGGGGCATCGTGAATTTCTGACGAGGCCGGTCGACACGCTTCCCAGCAGAAGCCTCTCCATCCGGGAGTACCCATGAGAGCCGGCTGCAATCATCCCGGCGCCAACACGCTCCGAAAAATCAAGCAGCACCTGCACGGGCTTTCCCGTCAATACAGTGGGCTCGATCCTCAGGGACGGAGACCGCGTGAGAGAGGCGCTCGTCCTCCTGAACCAAGCCACAATATCGCTCGGCGAATGCCCTTCATAGGTCACTGGAACTCCCGCTACGACATCCTGCGGCTCGTCAACATAGACCAGATGCATCGTGCCCGAACCACCCATGAGATCGGCCGCCAGACATGCTGCTTTAACGCTCGACTCGGAGAAGTCAGTAGCAACCACAACCTTGTTGAGTGCTTCGCTCGCCGATGATACCGCGAGAACCGGAACATCCGAAAGCCGCATCATCTGGAGCGTAGTCTCACCGCCGAGGAGCAGCTCCACCGGATTATGCGAAGTTCGTCCGGCGACGATCAGGTGAGCTCCGCGACATTCCGCCACCGAGATGATCGAGCTTGCCGGGCGGCCCATGACCACGCCATAGCTATACGCACAATTGCGGCAGGATTCCTCAAGGACACTCTTGACGGTGGAGCGCCGAATCTCCAGCCGTTCAACATCCTCCGCAGACAGCTCCCCATTGAGAACCGCTATCAAATCGTTAGCCGCTGTCGGACGGACTACGCTAACCACATGAAGCGCCCATCCATTGGTCAAGGCGATTGTTGACGCCATCGTCAGCGCCTCCATGGATTCCGCAGACTCATCGACTGCCGCCACTATCCCGCGTGGCAGCGGCTGTTCGTAGTTCCACGCCTGACTTGTGACTCTGCTGATTACTCCGGCTGCGCCTTTCATTCCTTCTCCCTGTTCGACTTTGTCAGTGACGATGCAGGATACCGCCACTGACGCGGGATGTATGTCGGCTGAGACCGGATTTGACGTGCGGGTCGCCGCCGCCCGGCGTCAGCGGAACCCCCACAAAGTTCTGGTCAAATCTCCGACTTCTGCAGCGAGCTTTCTGAACGATTGTTAGGAACGCTCATTTGGCGCAAAGACGCATTCTGGAGGTCTCATGTTCCGCAACGTTATGGTCCCCGTAGACGGTACTTCTTTTTCCAGGGAGGCGGTCCTGCAGGGGCTTCGACTGGCTTCGCTTTACGGAGGAACCCTTCGGCTCGTGCGTGTTGCTTCTGCTCGCTCGGTGTCCGCAGGCAGTGATGCAATCGGAACCGACTCGGGGCCCGGCCTCTACGCTGCCGAGCTTGCTGACCTCTATTCGATTGCAGCGGA
>JANYKY010000127.1 GCA_025357975.1 Gemmatimonadaceae bacterium | reverse complement strand
CTTCCGTCGGCGCCTTGCCATAAGGGGGACACATGGGGCGGAAAGCGCCAGAGACTCACGGACATGGGCTGGGGCCTCGCGGTCATTTACGTAGGCCAGCAAGTCTGGGATCCAACTCCGCGCCAGAAAATTGTCGAGACGCGTTGGGTGACGAAGCGATTCAAGGACGTTCGAAAGGTCAAAGGCCGCCGCGTCACCCGATACGTGACGAAGAAAGTTCCGGTGAGGGTCGTTACGTATGCGCGAGCTGAGCCCAATCCGTCCTGCTCGACGCACCTCGTAAGCGGAGCACGCGGCGTCCAGGATGCGAACGACGCAATCGCGACGGCTGCAGCCGAGGGCTTTGCGCGCAACACGATCATCTTTCTCGACATCGAAAGAATGGACCGCGTGCCCGACGCGATGCGTGACTACTACATGGCATGGACCAAGCGCGTGCTCGAGGACGGTCGTTATCGCCCTGGCTACTATACGCACGACTTCAACGCAAAGCTCATTTACCACGATGTTGCAAGCGTCTACATAAGTGCCGGCCGTCTCGACCAGCCGCCGTTCTGGATTGCGCGCGGTGCAGGATTCTCCGAAGACAAAATGCCAAGTGAGATCGGCCACGAGTTTGCGCAGGTGTGGCAGGGCGTTCTCGACGTCATGCAGACCCACAACGGCGTTCAGCTTCCAATCGACGTCAGCGTAGCGAGCGAGGCATCCCCGTCGGCGGGTAAGGCGGCCGCGACTCCGTAACGGGCGGGCCGTCGCGCATCCGGCTCACCCCATATCCGTTGACTCGCCCCTGCCCAGCCGGGACATTTGCGGCCATGCGGAAATTCGGAACGCATTTATTGATCGTCGCAGTGGCTTTCGTCGCCAGCGGCGCCTGCTCTCTCGACAACGCGACCGGTCCAGCCCCATCGTCGAGAGACGGGCGGTCGATCCTTTTTGTCGGCAACAGCCTCACTTACGTCAATGATCTTCCGGCCGTTCTGGCGGCGCTCGCGGACTCGGCGCATGGTGAAAAACTCGATGTCCAGTCGGTCGCGTTCCCTGACTATGGTCTCGAGGATCACTGGGCTCAGGGGACAGCCCTGGCCGCAATTCGGCGCGGAGGATGGGCAGTTGTAATCCTTCAGCAAGGATCGTCGGCGCTTCCTGAAAGCCGGATAAATCTGCGGCAGTACACTGCGAAATTTGCGACTGAAATCCGCAAAACGAATGGAACGGTCGGACTGTATATGGTGTGGCCGACATCAGACCGACCGTTCGATTTTCAGAACGTGATCGATTCCTATACGATTGCCGCACAGGACGTCGGCGGCATTCTCTTTCCTGTCGGTGCGGCGTGGATATCGGTCTCGAAACGGGATTCCTCTGTGCCCCTGTACGCTGCCGATGGTTTGCATCCGACAATCGAAGCGACGTATCTGGCGGCCGCGGTCATCTACGCGAAACTTTATGGCAAGTCGCCGATCGGGCTTTCGTCCACGCTGACTTTACGCACGGGTGTGACCGTTTTGATTCCACCGCGTACCGCGGCAATCCTTCAGGCAGCCGCGGCGGAGGTGACGGGAACCTCGGGCTCGAACCCCGGACTATGAAACGCTTCGACGGATTGCATCAACATCAGCCAGTTGTCTCTGCGGGTGCCTCACTGAACGACGCCAGGGCCGCGATGGTCATGGTTCATGGACGCGGCGCATCCGCAAAGAACATCCTGAGCATCGTACATGGTATCGATGTGAGCGGTTTCGCGTATCTGGCTCCGCAAGCCAACGGCGGAACATGGTATCCCAATTCATTCCTGGCGCCGATTTCAACCAACGAGCCTGGAATCTCCTCCGGGCTTCAGGCGATCGATGACGTGATTGCGTCAATTCGTTCAGCTGGCATATCTGACGACAAAATCATGTTGCTTGGATTCTCCCAGGGTGCATGCCTTTCGCTCGAGTACGCCGCCAGGAATCCTCGACGTTTTGGCGGCATTTGTGGCCTCAGCGGTGGTCTCATTGGACCTGATGACACTCCGCGCGACTACCCGGGCACTTTCAACAAGACGCCGGTCTTCCTCGGATGCAGCGACGTGGACTTTCACATTCCCGCGGCGCGCGTTCGCCTGACGTCAGAGGTGCTCGAGCTGATGGATGCTGACGTGACGATGCGATTATATCCCGGAATGGGGCATCTGATCAACGAAGATGAGGCTGCGCACGTCCGCTTGATCATGGAGTCCGTGCGAGGGACGTAACACTCGACCCCGCCTGCGGTTATCGTTAAGTCAATGCGAACCCGCCCACTGCCCGAGCGCCGCTCTTGACCGATAAGCCAGCAAAAAAGGGAATCAACTATCAGCGCGCGTGGTCCGAGGCGCGTGAGCTTATCTGGCGCCACCGTAAATCGCTATCGATCGGCCTCGGGCTCATGCTCGTGAACCGCCTTGCAGGCTTGGTGCTCCCGGGAAGCTCGAAGTGGCTGATCGACAACGTTCTCGCGAAGCATCGCGGCGACCTCCTCATTCCGATCGCACTGCTTGCCGGCGTCGCTGTTCTTCTACAGGCAGTCACTACCTACGCGTTGTCACAAGTCGTCAGCATCGCGGGGCAACAGGCGATCACCGACCTTCGCATGAGCGTGCAGAAGCATGTACTGCACCTGCCGGTTTCGTATTTCGATTCGACCAAAACTGGCGTTCTGATCTCTCGCATCATGACCGATGCAGAAGGTGTTCGAAACCTGGTCGGCACCGGGCTCATTCAGTTGATCGGCGGACTGCTCACGGCGGTGATCGGCATCGGAGTGTTGTTCGCGCTGAATTGGCGCCTGACAGCAATTATGCTGGTGGTCTTGCTCTCGTTCGGGTTCCTGATGGCAGTCGCATTCTCGCGACTCAGGCCGCTATTCCGCGAGCGGAGTGTTCTCAACGCAGAGGTCACTGGGCGACTTGCCGAGTCGGTTGGTGGGGTCCGGATACTCAAGGTGTATGTGGCCGAGAAGCGTGAGGAGGAGCGGTTTGGTGAGGGAGTGATGCGGCTCTTCGACAACGTGCGGAAGTCGATCACTGGCACTTCACTTGTTGGGGCGGGTGCGACCGTGATCGTCGGCGCGATCGGAGTCCTGATGATCGTTGTGGGAGGCCGCTCGATCATTAACGGAACCATGACGCTCGGCGGGCTCGTCATGTACATCTTTTTCGTCGGTCTCGTTGCGGCTCCGCTGATTCAAATCGCCTCAGTCGGCACGCAGATCAGCGAGGCATTTGCTGGGCTCGACCGGATCCGGGAGCTGCGCGACATGCCGACGGAGGATCAGCAGGACGAAGGCCGAAAAGGCATGTCGGAGATCAATGGCCGCGTTGAATTTCAGGACGTGAGCTTCTCCTACACGCCCGGCGTGCAGGTGTTGAAGGGCGTTTCGTTCGTAGCCGATGCAGGCTCGACGACCGCGCTCGTGGGCTCAAGCGGTTCGGGAAAAAGCACGTTGATCGGGCTTGTGATGGCGTTCAATCGTCCCGATAGCGGTGAGATCAAAATCGATGACCAACCTCTTCTCGATGTGCGTCTTCGCGACTATCGCTCGCAGCTTGGCGTCGTACTTCAGGACAATTTTCTCTTCGATGGATCGATCAAGGAGAACATCGCGTTCGCTCGCCCCAATGCAACTGACGAGCAGATTCGCGAGGTGAGCCATATCGCGCACTGCGATGAGTTCATCAATGGATTCGAGCACGGCTATGACACGATTGTTGGCGAGCGCGGAGTAAAGTTGTCGGGAGGGCAGCGGCAGCGAGTCGCGATTGCTCGCGCCATTCTCGCTGACCCGAGAATCCTTATTCTCGATGAGGCGACGAGCAGCCTGGACAGCGAGAGTGAAGCGCTGATTCGCGATGGGCTTCAATCCTTGCGTCACGGGCGTACGACGTTTGTCATTGCGCATCGTCTGTCCACTATCGAGAGTGCGGATCAGATCCTCGTCCTCGAGGGCGGAGAAATTGTGGAGCGCGGCACTCACCGGCAGCTCATCGCGCTCAATGGCCGCTATCGGCAGTTGTATGACAAGCAATACGGAATGGAGCGCGATCGGTTCGTCAATCCCGGCGAAGATTTTACGCCGGCTGATCCATCGGCAATGGACGAGCTTGCTGTCGCCCGCCCGCCGTCACGCGCGTTGTAGGCTCTGCTACTTTTCTTTGCCCGGCACAATGCGCGGCCTGGCAGCACTTTGCGCAGGCTTTGTCATGTTCTGCTCGCGGCACAATGTGTACGCGCAGGCCGTGCACATGGCCGCCGATTCGACATCGCTGACAAACCCGCGGATCATTTTCGGCGGGAGCGGAATATTTGTCGGCACGCGGATTTCTCCTGCGCTGAACAATCGCGATTTTACCGAGGGATATCTCTCTCAGCCCATGTTAATGGGCGAAGCGTCGTTTCCGCATTATGGACTGGAACTCGACGCGACCCTCAACTTCGAAGGGTGGACGCTAGAGCGCGGCGAGCTGAATCCGGGAATGTACGGCGAAGGTTACATCGATCGCCGGCATCCTCACACGTACCTTCACGAAATTGTTGCTACATGGGTCCGCGGATTTGGGAACGATAGATCTGTGTCTGTAACTGTTGGGAAAGGGTTCGCTCCGTTTGGCACCGACGATCCGATGTCCCGGCCGTTCGTCAATTATCCTGTCAATCACCACCTCGCACAGATCCTCGAGCGTGCCATTGTCGTCGGGGCAGCAGCGGCTGGGCCGGTTACGCTCGAGGTGGCGAGTTTCAACGGAGACGAGCCGCAGTTTCCTTCGGACCTGCCCAACTCGAATCGCCTGTTCGATTCGTGGTCGGCGAGAGTTACCGGCAGGTTCATGCCGGGGTTCGAAATGCAGACGAGCTTCGCGCGGGTATTGTCACCAGAGGTCGCAAGTGGAGGCGGTTTGACCCAGCGTAAGTGGAGCGCGTCAGGTCGTTACGATCACGAGATGTTCTACGGTTTGGTCGAGTGGGCGCGCACCGGCGAGTATGAATCGGGTCTTGAAGCGTTCTCGTTCAGCACCCTGCTCGCCGAAGCGAGCGTCTCGACGTCGTGGGCCGCGTTGGCGCTAAGGGGTGAACGGACCGTGCGTCCCGAAGAAGAGCGGCTCGCGAATCCATTTCGTACACCAGTCCCCCCCAACGATCTGAGCATACTCGGCAGGACGCGGTGGACAACGATCACCGCTAACGCGAGCCGATCATTTAATATTGCGAAGCACGCAACAGTGTCGCCTTTCGTGGAGATTGCTCGCGCGCATGCGGCAGCAGTCGACCAACCGTCGGTTTTTGATCCGCGAAGTTTCTATGGGTCGAATGTACTGTGGTCAGTTTCAGCCGGTATGCGTGTCGGCATTGGAATGCGGCACGCGCGCATGGGGCGTTACGGTACTGCGCTTGCTCCCGGAGTCATGAAAATGGGGATGGACGATATGGATATGAGACAATGACCGGTGTCATGAGAATCCGCAGCCTCCGTGCTGGCGTCGGCGCGGTAATCCTTCTGATTGCTGCGTGCAAATCAACCGACTCGACTGATACCGGGCCGGTTCTTCCTTCCTCTCCGTTCACGCTCAACGTCGAGGGAAATGGGCCGGTCGGCGACAGATACACCGCTGAGCTTTCGGTCCGTGGCAATTACGCCTACACCACGACGTGGGGCACGCGCACCACGAGCGGCGTCCAGGCAGTGGGAAATGCGATCAAAATCTGGAATGTGTCAGCAGCGACTCCGGTTCTGCTCGACTCTGCCATCGTTTCGGACGCCACAACCCTCGGTGATGTTCAGGTCACAGCTGACGGCAGCTATCTCGTGGTTGCAACAGAGGGAGTTCCCGGCTCAATCGTGATTTTCGATTTGTCGAATCCCGCAAAACCGGTGCAGGTTGCCCGATTCCACAACAGTGATACTGATCCGGGAGTTCACACTGCCGAAGTGCAGGTCGTGAACGGAAAGCTTTACGGTTTTCTTTCCATCGATCCGCGCAACACAATCCCGGCGCGGCTTGTCATTGTCGATCTCTCGGCGCCGGCGTCACCGGTTGAAGTGTTCAC
>JANYKY010000126.1 GCA_025357975.1 Gemmatimonadaceae bacterium | reverse complement strand
ATCGAGGGCAGTGAAATGAGCTTTCATTTCACCACCCTCGATTTTTTTGTGCTCATCGTGTACCTCGCGGGCACGACAGCACTCGGCCTGTGGATCGGCCGCAAGCAGAAAAGCGCCAACGATTATTTCGTGGCCGAGCGGTCGATTCCGTGGTGGGCGGTGATGTTTTCGGTGGTGGCGAGCGAGACGAGCGCTCTCACGTTCATCAGCATTCCGGGCCTCGCTTACGTCACGAACCTGGGATTTCTGCAGATCGTTGCGGGTTACATCATCGGACGGTTCGTCGTCGCGTTCGTGCTGCTTCCCCGCTATTACCGCGGCGATCTCGTCACTGCATACACGCTGCTCGAACAACGCTTTGGTCTCGCCACGCGACGATTCACGTCGATCGTTTTCATGGTGACCCGGGCGGTTGCCGATTCAGTTCGTGTTTTCGCGACCGCAATCCCCATCGCTCTGATTCTCGAAGGGACTCTTCCGAAAGATTACGTGAGGCCGGTCGCTATCCTCCTGCTTGGGGTGTTGACGATCATCTACACGTACAAGGGTGGAATGAAGGCGGTCGTCTGGACGGAGTTGATGCAGGCGAGTGTCTACGTGCTCGGTGGCATTTCCGCGATCATCCTGCTCGGGCACTCAGTCAATGGCGGATGGGCTCACATCACCGATGTAGCTGCGGCCGCCGGAAAGATGAAGGGCATCGACACCTACCTCGGATTCGACAGGGCCAACACACTCTTCGCCGGACTACTCGGCGGCGCTTTCCTCTCGATGGCCTCGCATGGTGCAGATCAGCTGATCGTTCAGCGATTGCTTACTGCGAGAAGTCTTCGCGATGCGCAGAAGGCGATCATTGGCAGCGGCTTTGTGGTGTTCGCCCAGTTCACTCTTTTCCTGTTCGTCGGAATTGGATTGTTCGTGTTGTTCGGCGGCAAGACGTTCGCGGCGCCGGATTCGATTTTCCCGACTTTCATTCTGCAGTACATGCCGCCTGGACTCGTGGGGTTGATTCTCGCGGCGATATTGGCCGCGACGATGAGTACGCACTCAGGCGCGATTAATTCGCTGGCCGCCGCGACGACGCACGACATCTACCTGCCGCTCTCGAAGCGGAAGACCGACGATGCCGCGACTCTTCGCTTTGGCAAGCTCAGCGCGCTCGCGTGGGGAGTCGTGCTGACCGGCGGCGCGCTGCTGTACAAGGAACAAGGAACTCCCGTTGTGGTGGTCGCTCTCTCGATTGCCTCGTTCACGTACGGCGCACTGCTCGGTGGATTTTTTCTCGGCATCTACTGGCAGCGCGCAATTCAGCGCGATGCAATTACGGGTATGGCGGTGGCGATTTTCGTTATGTCGTTCATCGTGTTCGCCAGGCAAATGCTGCCGCTTTTCCCATCGATGACACCGATGCTTACGATGTTCGGCAAGATCGCTTATCCGTGGTATGTGCTCATCGGCGTAACGATAACAATGGTGGTTGGAATGACTTCTTCGCTCACGCACGGTCCGCGCGCGGCAAATCCGAATGACTGATCTTCTCATTGGAGTCGATGGCGGCGGAACGAAAACGCGTGTCATTGTCGCCGACGAAACCGGTTGGCAGCTCTCGGAAGCGGTCGGCGCTGGTTCGCGCACAGCCCCCGGCCGGGCTGATGAATCTGCCGCCGTCATCGGCGCTCTCGTGCGACAGGCGCTCGCTGAAGCCGGCGCCGAGGATATCCGAGCGCGGGTTCTGGTTGCGGGAGTTGCCGGAGTAGGCCGCCCAAACGAGCAGCGCGCGCTGGCTGCCGCTCTCGAAGACCTCGAGCTCGCTGACGATGTCATCGTTGAAGGTGATGGCGACATTGCGCTGAGCGATGCGTTTGGCGATGGGCCCGGCATCATACTGATCTCTGGTACTGGATCTATTGCGCATGGCAGAAGTCCCTCGCGCGTGCTCGCGCGTTGCGGTGGATGGGGGCCGGAGTTCGGCGATGAGGGCTCCGGATCCTGGATCGGCCGCAAGGCGCTGGCAATTGTCGCATCAGCGGCAGATGGGAGAGAGCCCGCAACGGAGTTGACCGGAGCGGTGCTCACGGCCGCTCAAGTGAATGAAGTAACGGAGCTGATTCCGTGGGCGATAGCGGCGAGTCCGAGAGAAGTGGCCGCTCTCGCACCGGTGGTGTTCAACTGCGCTTCAAACGGAGACATCCGCGCCAATGCGCTGATCGGGCTCGCTGTCGAGGAGCTCGTGCTTCACGTGCGTGCGCTCGCTCTGAAGCTCTTCGGCGACGATCGAGCTTCAGTACCGGTGGCGTTCTCAGGCGGACTGCTTCAGAAAGGATTGATCCTTCGAAAGCGACTCGAGCACCGGCTGAAGTCTGCAGTGCCAGGCGCATTCGTGAAGCCAGGGGAGGTTATTCCTGCGCGTGGGGCGATTGCGATCGCTGTTGCTCATCTTGGAGTTCTTGCCGGTCGATAGATGCTTTTTGCTCACGAAACCACGAAAGCACGAAAAGTTTAATGGCGAAATGGGCCCGCGCTCGCGACT
>JANYKY010000125.1 GCA_025357975.1 Gemmatimonadaceae bacterium | reverse complement strand
GCGGCTTTCGGTGAAGCCTTGGACGCAGCCTTCGAAGCGGATTTTGAAGAGCTTTTCGAGGAGCTCTTGCTGGTCGAAGCTCCCTTTTTTGCAGGTGCCGTTTTCTTGGCGGCGGGTTTGACCGCAGACTTCGACTTCGCTCCCGCTGCCGATGACATTCCTGCCGCAGACTTTCCTGCCGCAGACTTTCCTGCCGCAGACTTTCCTGCGGGAGCCGATTTGCCTTTTGTTGCTGGCGTAACGGACGCCTTCTTCTTCACCGTCGATTTGGCTGCCGGCTTCGATGTCGCGCCGCCGCTCGAGCTCTTTTTTGCGGAGGCATTTCCAGAGGCGGCCGATGACGCTGGCGCCGTACTCTTCCTTGCCGCAGGCGGCGCGCTCGGCGGTTCATCATCCAGATCGTCGTCATCATCGGCATCGTCGAGCAGGAGCGCGTCGTCTCCGACAAGCTCCGTGGGATTTTCCTTCGCGGGGCGGGAGTTCGCTAGAAGCTGTTTCTCTCGATTGGCTGCTGTGGACCCTTTGGGGCGACCACGACGTCCGCGCGGCGCTCCTCCGCCGAAGAGATCTTCTTCTTCCTCCTCGTCTTCTGCGTCATCAGCATCACCGGCCGGGACGGCATCTTCATCATCGTCGTCGACGTTGTCGGCGCTGTCCCACAAACGATCGCTGTGATCCTCGTTTATGGCCCAGCCTCCGTTTTCCTCATCTTCGTCATCGTCGTACGACCGTTTCCCGCGGCCGAATCCGCCGCCACCACCACCACCGCCGCCGAGATCATCCGAGTCGTCATCGTCGGCGAACCTGAACGTCTCTCTTACATCGTCACTCGGCATGCTCGTCCTCCCCTTTTCGTTTCATTGTTTCTCCTACGTTCGACGCCGACAAATCGTTCGGGCGCCACGCTGCACGACGCGTGCCCTGTTCAAGCGAACAGCGGCCGCAACTTCATCAGATGTGAGCGAATACAACGTCAATCCGCGCGCGTCAAGGCCGGAACGCCGGTATCAGCGCCGTGGTCATTTCCCCGGGTTCGACTTCCGGGCGTCACCAACCGCATTTGCGATGTCGTCCTGATGCCGGTCGTACTCAGGAAGCTTCTTTGCTTTTTCCGATTCGAGGGCCGAGAGAAACCGTTTGACGTATCCGGCTTGTTTCGCCCGATCTTTCTCGAGCATGGCTACCCGTGCGCCGAGGATCAGTCCAAGAAGGTGCGTTGGATTCTGCTGGAGTATCGTGTCGGCCTGTGCGCCGGCGATTGGGATTGCGCCTGCAACTTCGGCGATGCGACCCATATCGTAGCGCTGATCAGCATTCATGGGACTCAGGAGCCGGTATGACTCGAGGGCCATCGGTGCGAAAAACAGCACGCTGTCACTCTTGCCCTGGCTGTTGAGAATCATGACGCGATTGAACAGACGGTCGGCCCGCTCCTGCGGGGAGAGCTGAGAGATATCTGGAGCGCGAACGGCTCCGGCGCCGTCAGCTTCACCGGGCGGATCCTGCTGGCCGCGATCGTCGAGCCCGGCCTGGGGAAGAGCGTTCTGGGGGGCGTCGAGAGTGCTCCCACGCTTCGACCGATAGAACGTGCCTGCAAAGAACGCCATCATGCATACGAGTGCGATTGCGGCGACGATCCATGGTAATGAAGACGGAGCGGCAGCAGGCGCTGTTGTGGAGCTGATGGCTGTGGCTTTTGCGCCTGCGCCAACGGGCTGGCCACACCGGTGACAGAAATGCGCACCCGCCGTAAGTGAAGCGTCGCAGCCAGGGCACCTGGTAGCTTCGAGAGATGCCCCGCAGTTAGCGCAAAATCGTCCGGTTCCCGGAGTCGAGCATGAGGGGCAGACGACTTCGGTTGTCGGTGGTTGCGTCATGCGGTACAAACTAAACCGCACTCCACGGGAACGCTGATACTGTAGCCCAGGATTGCGACTGAAATCAGATGGAAGACGCGGATTCTCTCGTTAGGGAAGTTCTGCATAAATGACAGAATTTATCAGGCAACAGTTGATGGAACGCGTCTAATTCAGGAAATTGCGCCGTGTTTTGTGCATTGTATGCATAATTTGTTGACATCATCAGTCGGCCGGCGTAAGTTCCTTACTACGAATTTCTTCGCATTTCCCGCTCACCGGACTTCTCTGTGCCCCTCAAGAAAGCCGCTCCTCCCGCAGACACAAACGGAGCAAGCAAGAAGGACATTCTCGATCTCGCGTCGAGCAACAACGTCCATTTTCTCCGTCTCCAATTCACTGACATCCTCGGCGTCAACAAGAACGTCGAGATTCCTCGCTCGCAGTTCGAGAAAGCTCTCGATGGCGACATCATGTTCGATGGGTCGTCGATCGAGGGGTTCGTTCGCATCGAGGAGTCGGACATGCTGCTCGCCCCCGATCTCAGCACATTCCAGATCTTTCCATGGGGCGATGGTGACAGTCGCGTAGGGAGGCTCATCTGCGACATCAACACGCCTGACGGTGAGCCGTTCGCTGGCGATCCACGACGTGTGTTGCGACGTCAGCTCGATCGCGCCAAGTCGATGGGTTTCTCGACGATGAACGCCGGCATGGAAGCTGAGTTTTTCATGTTCAAGACCGGTGCAAATGGCGAGGCGACGACGACGACGCACGATGTCGGAGCCTATTTCGACCTGGCGCCCGTAGATCTGGGTGAAGACGCACGCAGGGCGATCGTGGAAGTCCTTGAGCAGATGGGCTTCGAAGTCGAAGCGGCACACCACGAAGTAGCGCACGGCCAGCACGAGATCGATTTCCGCTATGCTGACGCGCTAAAGACTGCAGACAACATCGCAACGTTTCGTTTCATCGTGCGACATGTCGCGCAACAGTTCGGGCTCATGGCGTCATTCATGCCGAAGCCGGTGTTCGGACAAAACGGAAGTGGAATGCATACGCACCAATCTCTTTTTCGCGGGAAGGAGAATGCCTTCTGGGACAAGTCTGCGCAGTGGGAGTTGTCAGCGACTGCATTGAACTACATCGGAGGGCTGCTGAATCATGCGCGCGGCTTCTGCGCCATCACGAATCCGCTCGTGAATTCGTACAAGCGACTAGTGCCTGGTTACGAGGCGCCAGTGAACGTTGCGTGGTCCATGCGCAATCGGACGCCGATGATTCGTATTCCCGATCGCCGCGGACTTGGAACTCGTGTCGAGCTCAGGATTCCTGATCCATCCGCTAATCCGTATCTGGCGCTTGCTGTCCAGCTTGCTGCCGGACTCGATGGAGTGGAGAACAAGTCCGATGCGCGCGAGCCAGTCAACGCGAACATCTGGGAGATGTCGCACCGCGAGAAGAGACGTCTCAAGATTGACGATCTGCCGCATAACCTCGAAGAGGCGTGCGACGAGCTCGAAAAAGACAGAGTGATCAAGGAAGCGCTCGGCGAGCACATCACGAGAAACTTTCTCGAGGCGAAGCGGATGGAGTGGCAGGAGTACATCACGCAGGTATCGCAGTGGGAGCTCGACAACTACCTGGCAAAGTACTAGGGCGAGTTGGTAAAACCGGTACCCATAGGCGCGGTTGGGAAGAGTCCGCCTCTTTGGGTCCGCGGATTGGGCGGATCGGTGCAGCGAAGAACGTGCTACCTACGGCTTGATTCAGTTTTCTATTTTTTGGAAAAACCTTTAAAGAACTTGCCCTGAGGAATGCCTCTCCTCGTTTGATCGCGAGACGAGTCAATCCGCTTCAAATCCGCCCAATCCGCGGACCCAAAAAAGCGTCCCTGCCGACGAGCAC
>JANYKY010000484.1 GCA_025357975.1 Gemmatimonadaceae bacterium | reverse complement strand
CGTTTAATCGACTTAAACTCAGCATTGCTTTAAGCAAGCTTTAAGGGACGAAGAAAGGAATTTTTCTTGGATACAGTAGTAGCAATTGTCTATCGTTAGAAAAGTGACGTAAAACTAACTTCTTTACAGGAATCCAATATGCCCCGCTGTGCTTCGGGCGCGCAGTGCAACTCTCCGCAGCGATTGAACTTGCGCCTCGAGTCGGATATACTTGTAGGCTGGCCAAGAAGGCCACAAATCCATCCTTTAACCGCTCAGAATGCCTGATCTCGAGACCGAAGAACTCACTCCTACCGGCACGTTGCTGACGCCGCGCGAGAAGCGCGACCTTCAGAAGGCGCAGCTGCGCCCGCTTGCCAACCTGCGCCCGGAACTCTACGACGAGGACGATTACTCGCCCGACGAGCTCGAATCCATGATGGCCATGTACAACGGCACCATGGCTTCGATCGAAGAAGGTGAAATCGTCAAATCCGTAGTCCTCGACATTCGCGACAACATGGTCGTCCTCGACATCGGCTTCAAGTCCGAGGGAACGATCCCGCTCGAAGAATTCAAGGACATGCCCGATCTCAAGGCCGGCGATGAAGTCGAAGTGCTCCTCGAGCATCTCGAGGACATGGAAGGCTCTGTTGTCCTGTCGAAGAAGAAAGCTGACTTCATGCGCGTTTGGGAACGCATCCGCGTCGCATACGAGAGCGATCAGCCCGTCTCCGGAACCCTCGTCAAGAAGATCAAGGGTGGAGTCGTCGTCGATCTCATGGGAGTCGATGCATTCCTTCCCGGCTCGCAGATCGCGCTTCGCCGAGTGCCGAACGTCGACGAGCTCCTCGGCCAGTCATTCGAGTTCAAGATCATCAAGCTCAACAAGCGCCGCCGGAACATCGTTGTTTCGCGCCGCGTGATTCTCGAGCAGGAAAGAGCAGGCAAGCGCGACAAGCTCATGAAGGACCTCCAGAAGGATCAGGTCCGGAAGGGCGTCGTCAAGAACATCACCGACTTCGGTGCATTCATCGATCTTGGCGGTGTGGACGGACTGCTCCACATCACCGACATGTCGTATGGCCGCATCCAGCATCCTTCCGAGATGGTGCAGATCGGGCAGGAGCTCGAGGTCAAGGTTCTCGATATCGACTGGGAGAGAGAGCGTATTTCGCTCGGGCTCAAGCAGCTCCAGAGCTATCCGTGGAAGGACGTCGCAGAGAAGTATCCTGTCGGCACGCGTGTGTCCGGCAAGGTCGTTTCGATCACCAACTACGGCGCATTCATCGAGCTGGAGCCGGGCATCGAAGGCCTCGTGCACATCAGCGAGATGAGCTGGACCCGCAACGTTCGCCACCCGTCGAAGCTGGTCTCAATCGGCGAGGCGATCGAAGCAGTCGTGCTGAAGGTCGATCCGAACGAAGAGAAAATCTCGCTCGGCATGAAGCAGACTGAGCAGGATCCGTGGATGATGCTGCCGCAGAAGTATCCTGTCGGCACGCGTCTCAATGGGAAGGTTCGCAACCTCACAAGCTTCGGCGCGTTCGTTGAGATCGAACCAGGCATCGACGGGCTGATTCACATCTCTGACATGTCGTGGACCAAACGCGTTCAGCATCCGTCTGAAGTAGTGAAGAAGGGAGATGCGGTTGATGTCGTGATTCTCAATATCTACGCCGACAACAAGCGCATTTCGCTCGGACTCAAGCAGGCGCAGGATGATCCATGGCTCAAGATTGGCGAGACCTATCCGGTCGGCACCGAGCTCGACGGCAAGGTCGTGCGGTTGATGGACAAGGGCGTCGTTGTCGATATCGGCAACGATATCGAGGGCTTTGTTCCGGTGAGCCAGCTCAACTTCGGCAACCCGGTCAACAGCCCCGCCGATATCGTCTGGGAGAACATGAACATTGGCGTTCGCGTTCTCGAAGTCGATCCGATCCAGCGTCGTATCGTGCTTGCGGTGACCAATATTCCTGAAGGCCAGGAGCGTCCCGCTGAGCCGAGTAAGGTGATTCCGATGGAGTCTGACGATTACAACATGTCAGATCCCATTCCGGTGCCGATTCCGGCAGTGTTCGACCCGATCGACGAGTAGATCTCTCTGTTCGAAAAAAAATGCCCGCTCATGTGAGCGGGCTTTTTTTTGAGCCTTCAAACCGGCCAGCAACAATTCTTCGGGCGCCGGGAGTTACCCGTCGGTCAACCCGAGGCAATGTATCGGACAATCAGGTAATCGGAATGTTGTTCTGAAACTTTTACTCGCGCCGATCGGTCCATTCATGAGCCGATTTCCGGGAAAGTCGTGTAACTGCTTGTAGACATTTTCCGGAGCTTGAATGATTAAAGTAAAATGGCTCGTTGCGCTAACCATTTCCTTCGTTGGCGCCGCGGGCTGTGCTAGCGACCCACCGAATGCAACCGCGCCGCAAGTCGCCGAAGTGGGTCAGCCTCAG
>JANYKY010000095.1 GCA_025357975.1 Gemmatimonadaceae bacterium | reverse complement strand
GGATTTCTCGAATATGCCGCAGCCGCTCAAGGATGCATTTCTTCGCGTAAACCCTGACGCTCAGCAGCTCAGGATTATGCACGGTAAGGATGCCGAGAGAATGCGATCCTTCGAGGATGTTCCCGACAATATGGTTCGGTCTATTAAGGCGCCAACGTTGATCGTTATGGGCGATCAAGATGTTGTGACACTCGAGCACGGCGTCGAGCTGACTCGGGTGATTTCGGGCGCACGTCTGTTAATTCTCCCCGCGGGACATGGGGACTACCTTAGCGACGCTGTGATGGCGCAGAAAGACAGCCGCTATCCTGAACTGACCGCGCAGCTAATCGAGGAATTCCTCGATGGCCCTCACCCCTCGGCTACGGCATAACCCTCGCCCACTGGGCCGAGTCAGTGTACTGCTGGAACGACACAATCCGGTCATCAACGAAGCGGTAAGCATGGCAAAAGGGCGCGTCCAGCTTGGCGCCGCTATGCTTCATCGTGCCGCTGTATCGGCCGAACACGATGACGTCATCACCGCCGTCGACGAAGCGATCGGGGGCGACCGTAAAGCCGTCAATGGCGGCTAGCAACCGGCCGAACACGCCTTCGCCCACCGCCTGCGCGCCGACGTACGGATTGCGGTCAGCGAGCGGGTTGCCCTCGGCCTCGTTCCATTGTATGTCAGGCGCCATGGCGCCGATCAGGAGCGATGGATCATTGTGCGCGAACGCGGCGTAAGCGGACTGAAGGGTCTCGACACTGGACATCGGCAGCTCCTGGGCATGAAAAAAAATCAATTGCGCGCAGCAATCATAACGCCCGTTCGCGCGCTCCAACAAGGCGCGCACCGCTACCTCGCCGCGAGCGCCTCTGCTTCAGAGGGATACACGGCCAATATTGCCGAGAACCCCGATATCTCGAACACCTCGCGGACTGATTGATTCAGGCCGAAGATGCGGAGCGATTGCCCGGACGCTCGGAGCTTCTTGGCGGCCCCGAGTAATACGCGCAATCCCGCGCTACTTATGTAGTCCAGCCCGGAGAAGTCGAGCGCAACCTTCCTCGCGACAGCGACCACCGCGTCGAGTGCCTTCTGGGCCTCGGGGGCTGTGGTGCTGTCCAGGCTGCCGGCGATCGCAACTATATCAACGTCATTGCTTGTACGCGTGGAAATCTGCATAAACTTGCCTCCGCAAAGTCTTTGTGCCTACCCAACCACCAACTGTTTCACCAGCACCACCACGTTATGGCCCTCTCGGCGCTCGTAGCTGACGTGGTCCATCAGCTCCCGGACAAGATGAATACCGAGCCCGCCAACTGGTCGCTCCTCCACCGACAGGGTGGTATCAGGAGCAACCCGCGCGAACGGATCGAACGGCGGTCCGTCGTCGGTGAGGATGACGGTCACGCGCTCCTCATCCAGCTTGACCTCGACCGTTACCGAGCAAGGGTCACGCCCCGCACCACCGTGGGAGAGTGCATTTGCAAGCAATTCGTCCAGTGCGACGTTGATGCTGCGGCGCACATCCGCTGGCAGTGCATGTGTATCAGCAAACGCGGCGAAGGCCGCGTTCACGTCGCCCACCCCGCCGGGGTGAGCGCCAATGGACATTCGGAATCCGTGTCGCATTTCGCCCTCCGGTCGGCGGGGAAATTACACTCCAGCCGGCTCTCGATGTCAACCAGTGTCACCTCTTTGTAAACGATCAGTCAATTCTGGGAATTGCAGCCAGCGCCGTTCAGGTGCACTTTGGGGCGCCTAAAGGTCCCTCTGCTTCCTCCCGCCGGCTTGAAACGGTGTGGCCGACTCCTGCTTTCCAACTTTCGCCCTTCTCGTTTGTACTGTGGACAACTCACCTGCAGTAAACGATGACCTGGACCGGGCACTGGTCCGAAGATTTTTAGGCGGCGAACGCGCTGCAGGGGACGAGCTGGTCAATCGCTATCAACGCAGTGTGTTCAACGTCGCCCTTCGCATGCTTGGCAACGTCCAGGACGCAGAAGATGTGACGCAGACAACATTTGGAAACGCTTTCGCAGGGCTTGGCAGCTACGACCCAGGGTACCGTTTCTTCAGCTGGATTTATCGAATGACCGTGAACGAATCACTGAACACTTTGAAGCGCCGCAGGAACGTGGTCTCGCTCGACGGGAGCTTCGACGTCCCGGCGTCTGGCCCAATGTCCCAAAGCGCGGCGGACGCCGAGGAAAGGGTCGGAAGCGCGCTCCTGGAGTTGAACCCCGACGATCGCGCGGTTGTAGTCCTCAAACATTTCGTTTCCTTCTCCTACGAGGAGATTTCCGACGTGCTTGGAGTCCCTGTCAAAACGGTAAAATCCCGGCTGTTCACTGCGCGTGAGCGGCTGCGGCAGTCACTGCTGGTTGCGGGAGCATGAACATGCTCACCAACTACCAGATCGAGCTGATTCACCACGAGATCGACGGCGAGAACACTCCTGAGGCAAGTGCCGAGGTGCGTGAGCTGATCGCGACTCAGCCGGAAGCGCTGGCGCTCATGACCAATCTGCAATCTCTCGACTCACTATTCGGCGAGGTGCCTAATCGTGAACCACCTCCGCGTGTGAGACAAGCGATCTATCACGCGGTGTCAGTGAATTCAAACGCGTCGGCTGGGACGAGCGACACGTACGGAACGAAAACGATCACCCGATGGGCAGCACGGTACTTGAATGAAGTCTCAAATTTCATGGGGGAATTGATGTTAACGAAAAAAGTACTGCTTGGCGCAACAACAGCGGTCGCTGCGATTGCTATCATTGGCTACATAGTGGTCGCGCCGAAGCCGAATGTTTTCGAGGCGGGCACGATTGGCTCGGGCAATGATATGGCTACAGTCCAGCAGGCGGGACGATACCACGCAGCGAAGAAGACTGACGCCGACGTGACGCTCTCGAATCCCGAGATTCAGGCTTTGTTGCAAAACGACAAAGTTCTGGCCCTCGTGCGGAGCGACGTGTTCCGCGAGGTCATGAATAACCAGGCCTTCCACAACCTTATGTCGAGCGCGGCGTACCGTGAGCTTACGGCAAACCCGGCGTATCGTGAGTTGACAGCGAACCCGGCGTATCGTGAGTTGACGGCGAACCCAGCGTATCGTGAGCTCTCGGCAAATCCAGCTTATCGTGAACTCTCGGCAAATCCGGCTTATCGTGAGCTGTCGGCGAATCCAGCGTACCGTGAGCTGATGGCAAACTCAGCATCCCGTGAGCTATCGGCTAACCCGGCGTATCGCGAGCTATCGGCGAATCCAGCGTATCGCGAATTGTCGGCGAATCCGGCGTATCGCGAGTTGTCGGCAAATCCGGCGTATCGCGAGCTGTCCATGAACCCGGCTTATCGTGAGCTGTCGATGAACCCTGCGTATCGTGAGCTATCGGCGAATCCGGCATACCGCGAGCTCACGGCGAGCTCCGCTTTCCGCGAGCTTTCCCGCGACCAGGGGCTGTCACAGGCGTTCCTCAGCGACGCGATGCGCGTCAACCAGTAAATCGCGGCGGGGGTGACCCCGCTACTCCTGAGTTGAATTGATCTTGCCCGGCCCCGGTCATCTCTTTCGGTGATCGGGGCCGAGGCGTACTTTGTCGGACCTTGTCGAGCCAATTCAATCTCCAATCCGTGGCGGTCCGGCTAGCAACACGCGGCCGCAGACCGTACGTGCCCGCGCTGGGTAAAAACCGCAGGCGCGCTCTCGCGCTGTTTCTCACAATCGCCTGCGGTATCGCAGCCACTCCTGGCACCGTTCGCGCGCAGTTTCAGGAGCTCGAAACACCGACGCTGCGGCTCATTTATACATCACCATCGCAGGCCTACCTGATACCCCAGGTGGTCGGCAGCTTCGACAAAGCGCTGCTCTTCCATGAGAAGCTGTTCGGGTACGTGCCGCCCGATCGAATGAACATTCTGCTGCACGATCTGTGGCACTATGGAAATGCCGGCGCGCGCCCTGTTCCTGACAACCACGTCACGGTCGGCATCGCGCCGTACGGGCACGACTACGAGTCGGCACCGGCGCCTGAGCGAATGGGTTCATCGATGAACCACGAGCTCGCACACATCTTCACAACTGACAAACCGACAGCGTCCGACTTGAGGTTCCGCTCGATGTTTTTCGGTAAAGTCACACCCACCGCGCAGGTGCCTCTCACGGTCGCTTATAGCTACCTCACAATCCCCCGGTGGTACGCACCGCGGTGGTACCTGGAGGGCATTGCGACTTACCTCGAAACATGGATGAATGGCGGCCTCGGCCGCGCCATCGGACCGTACGATGAGATGGTGTTCCGCACGCTCGTCCGCGACAGCGTTCGGATCTACGACGTCGTGGGACTCGAGTCCGAGGGCACCACGATCGACTTTCAGGTTGGCTCCAACTCCTACTTGTACGGCACGCGATTCGTCAGCTACCTTGCGCTACGCTACGGCAACGATCGCATGCTCGCATGGTTCAATCGCACAGAGGGAAGCAAGCGGTATTTCGCTTCGGATTTCCAGCGCGTTTTCGGCCGCTCGCTCGAGGAAGAATGGTCCCGCTGGATTGCGTGGGAAGGTGATTGGCAGCGCGGGAACCTCGCTGCAATCCGCCGCCACCTGACCACGCCGGCACGACCTCTGACAAATCAGGTGCTGGGATCGGTTTCGCGGTCATGGTACGATTCGGCGACTGCGAGCATTCTGGTGGCGGTGCGCCATCCGGGCCAGGAAGCTCACATCGCCTCAATCAAGATCGCCACTGGCCGGTTCACGCGAATCCTCGACATCCCGGGCGCGTCGGGACTGTCGGTTACGTCGCTCGTCTTCGACCCTTCGTCGCGGACACTCTTCTATACGACCAACAACGCGGATTGGAGAAACCTGCTGGCGCTGGATCTCGC
>JANYKY010000089.1 GCA_025357975.1 Gemmatimonadaceae bacterium | reverse complement strand
GAAGAACGGCAAGACGCACATGCCTCCCCCCGAAGAGAATTGCATTCGCAACGTTGCCACTGGTTCCATCTCCACCAACCGCAACTATGGTTGTACAGCCATCATCGATCGCTGCACTGGCTATTCTCTTTTCATCGCCCGGTTCAGTAGTCTGGCGGATGTCGCTCACTCCGACCGCCTGAAACGCTGCAGTCAGGGCAGGAACAAGCTTCAACCCTCGTCCGCGTCCCGCCGCCGGATTGACGATGACGCAGACGCGCTCACCCATTCAGTGCGTCCCACTTTGCTTCCAGGGCATATCCGGAACCGCGGCTCGCTCTGCAAATAAATCCTGTGCAAGAGGGCCCCAGATTTCGGCTTCATCCGCATCCTTGAACGAAAACACGGCGATGCCCGTGACTCCCTTGCTTCGCGCCCCCTGCATCTGCTCGTCCAGCGTGCAGCGCCAATCGATACGTGAGCAATACGCCGGTCCGATGCGATAGTAAGTCATCGGAACGAGTACATCCATGTAACCACCTCGTGCCCATCCGCGGCTGTCCTGCATGAGGTTCGTCGCTCCCGCAAGGGTATGCCACGCCCACTTGTCGTTGTAAACGCCCCACACCGCAGCTGACAGTACGAGCCGGGGCTTTACGAGCTGAATGCTGTCGTAAGTCTCACGAACCATTCGGCTCACCAGCCCGGTACGATAAGCTTTCCATTCCGATGGGTGGGTGTCGGGGTTCAATTCGAACTCTGCCTTCGCCGCCGGGTCGTACGACCAATCCTCGCCGGGAAAACGGATTCGGTCGAGATGAATTCCATCGACGTCATAGCGCCGGGCGACGTCCGCGGCGACTGCAGCAAGCCGGTGACGAACCTCCGGAAAGGCAGGTGACAACCACACGTACTCTTCACTGTTGGGACATGGCAGAAATTTGCCGGTGCGATCACGCATCACCCATTCCGGATGATCCAGCAGAACGTGACGTGGATTCCCCAGATCAGGCTCGGGAATGGCCCGGCACTGACCTTCAATTCCCGCAGCTCGAGCGGTGAGAGCGTTGAGGTACGCGTGAACCTGCAACCCACGGAGGTGTCCTTCGCGTACTGCGACTTCGAGCGGATCGTAAGTTGGAGTGCCGCCAATCTTGCCGCACAAAAGTGCTGCGCACGGCTCCATTTTCGAGCGATAGTATGCGTCTCCGGCTGCGCGCGCCTGAAAATAGATGATGTTGAAGTGTGCCCGCGCGGCGACGTCCATGATGCGCGTAATTTTCGCTTCGGAATCGTAATCGAACCTGGTGACCCACAGCGCACGAGCCTCGGGTTGGGTGCGATACGCGGAATCGGCACCCATTGAGGCGAGCGGTGCAAGCAACGTCAACAGCGACAACCATCTCAAACTTTTCATCGGGTATTATAGGACGATGCGCAGACCGCGAAGCGTTTTTTTTCTGTCAGGTGTTTTTGTTGTCGCCGGCCTGATGCATTTCGTGACGCCGGCGAGATACATGGGAATCATGCCGCCGTGGATTCCACGTCCTCTCGACATGGTGTATCTGAGCGGTGTGGCCGAGATGCTGGGCGGGATCGGGCTTCTGATACGGTCCGTACGCACTGCGGCGGGATTGGGGCTGATCGCGCTCCTGGTCGCAGTGTTTCCTGCGAATGTGCAGATGCTCGCCAATGCGGTGCACAGCGGATCGTCTCTGGTCTATGATTCCCTACTTTTTCTACGGCTGCCGCTCCAGCCGTTGCTCATCGTCTGGGTGTGGCGCGCTAGTCATCGTGTCGCGCCCATGGGGTCGCTGTGATTTTGACGCGCGACCGAGCGGGAGCAGAATGGTTTCCCCAGTCCTACTCCTCGAGTGCCGGCTCGTAAGTGTCGGACGTCGGCGCAAGGTGGCTGTTGCCGGCAAGAACTCGCGCGCACGTATTCCAGCGAAGCAGCGCATCGTCATTGCCCGCAGGGCGAATGGCCTCGGCCTGCTCGTAAAGCGCCATCGCATTGTTCAACGACTCGTACGCCATTCCGCCTGACCCCATTCCGCCTCGCTCCAGCAACGCATGCCCGCGACGCTCTGAGATCATGCCCGAGTAATAAGTACGCTGATAATCGTCAGTGATGCGCGCCAGGTACTCCTTCGCCTTGAGCAGGCCGGATGCCGCGACGCCACTGTGAATATCAGTGAGAGCAAGAACCAGCATCACGAGAACCTGCTGATTACCGGGATCCACCTCGAGAATGTCGAGACAGATGCTTTCCGCGGCCCATGACTGATTGAGCAGCCGGTAACGCTCAGCCTTCTGGATCGCCCGGGGTATCGAATCTTTCGAGATTGGTTTCAGCTTGATCATGGTTGCATCCTGCTATTGTGACTTGCGCCTGAACAGTCGTACGAGAGCACGAAGCGGATCGTAATGCTCATCGACAACACGCTCCTTGAGCGGAATGATCGCGTTGTCAGTGATCCTTATCCCCTCCGGACACACTTTCGTACATCACCAAGTGCTGTAC
>JANYKY010000063.1 GCA_025357975.1 Gemmatimonadaceae bacterium | reverse complement strand
CTTGCGCCTCCGGCGCGACTCAGCTTCAGGTTAATGTTTGACGCGAGCCCGGCTTACACGCCGGGCTCGCGCGTTGGAGGGAGATGCTTCGATTCACAACTGCGGGTGAATCCCATGGACCCGCGCTCATATCGATTCTGGAGGGTGCCCCCGCCGGCATCCCGCTGCTCGCGTCGGACATCGACGAGCAGCTGGCTCGCCGCCAGCAGGGTTATGGCCGCGGTCGACGGATGCAGATCGAAAGCGACAAGGCGGAAATTCTTTCAGGCGTGCGTGCTGGTGAAACCATCGGATCCCCGATCGCGATGCTCATTCACAACCGCGACTGGAAAAACTGGCGGGAGATCATGGACCCCGCTCCCGACAAGCAAGGAGCCGAGCCGCGCAAGCGAATCGTCACCCGGCCCCGGCCCGGACACGCCGATCTCCCGGGTATGCTCAAGTACGATCGCGACGACGCACGCGACATCCTCGAGCGCGCATCTGCTCGTGAGACAACGGCGCGCGTCGCTGCCGGCGTGATTTGCCGGAGCCTGCTTGGCCAGATCGGTATCACGGTGGGAAGCCACGTGGCAGAACTCGGGGGAATAATCGCGCGCCCGCCGGATACCTGGCCTGCAGACATCAACGCGGCTGCCGACCAATCGCAGCTGCGCACCCTCGACAGCGAGGCGGAAGCCCGGATGGTCGAGCTGATCGACAATGTGAAACGTGATGGCGATACGCTGGGTGGCGTTTGCGAAGTTGTCTGCCAGGGACTGCCAGTCGGGCTCGGGTCGCACGTGTCCTGGGATCGCAAGCTCGATGGAAGGATCGGCGCGGCCATGATGTCGATTCCAGCGGTCAAGGGTGTCGAGATTGGAACTGGTTTCGATGCTTCCCGCCGCCGTGGATCAGAAGTACACGACGAAATTCATGCTGCTAATGATCGCCCGCTGTCGGCGAACACCGAGCGGAGGACAAATCGAGCTGGCGGGCTCGAGGGCGGCATGACGAACGGTGAGCCCCTCATTGTGCGAGTTGCAATGAAGCCCATCAGCACGCTCATGCGCCCGCTCGCCACCATCGAGATGAAAACCGGGGAAGCAACATCGGCGGTCGCAGAGCGAAGCGATGTCACCGCCGTGCCGGCGATGGGCGTAATCGCCGAGGCGATGCTGGCGTTCGTTGTCTCCCAGGCGGTGCTCGAAAAATTCGGCGGCGACTCGCTCAACGAGGTTCGCAGGAATCTCGACGGATATCTCGCGCAGATTGCGAAGCGGCGTGACGTCTGAGCTGCCGAATCTTGTATTCGTCGGCCTGCCTGGCGCCGGGAAGACGACGTCGGGCCGGGCGGTCGCGAAAGCTCTCAACTGGCCTTTCATCGATTTCGATACCGAGATCGAGCACCGTCAGCACGCATCAGTGCAGTCGATCTTCGCCGAAAATGGCGAAGTATACTTCCGCGGGCTCGAGCAGGAGCTGTCGCGGGAGCTCTGCCGATGCAGGGGAACAGTGATGTCGGCGGGCGGAGGATGGATCACCAATCGCGAGTCAGTGGCACTTTTGCGTCCGGTTGCGCGTATCATATACCTTAGAGTGGCACCGGAGCTGGCGATAAGTCGCCTCAGGAATGCGCGGGTGCCACGCCCTCTGCTTCAGGTAAGTGATCCGCTGGGAGTTCTTACCGGCCTCTATGAGACAAGGCGCAGATTGTACGAAGAGGCCGACCTCACGATCGATACTGAAGTCGTTGAAAGAAAACAACTTATAGAACGAGTGCGGGAGTTCGTCCTCTCATTGTGAGTGGACATTCCGTGCTTGCCGCCCCAATGGTTACTACCCTAGGTTACGCGAATGGATGACCGTATGCCCTTGCCGATGACTTTCCGTGTCATGGGCCCTCATGAACGAGGACGTTTTGCCCCTGAAGCCTGGGGCCACCTCATTGGATTGAGTGGCTCGGGTGCGATTAACCCGGCTGAGCTCGAGCACATCATCGAGCGGGCACTCATCCAGATCGACGGCAGGATCGCTCTCGAAGACCTTCGCGGAATGCTCGAAGGGTCGGGTCTCGAGGACACCGGCGGGGCGGGTGACAATCAAACGATTCATTAGATAATGGCAACCGCCAGAAAAAAGACAGCCCGAAAATCCGCAGCCAAAAAAGCCGCGAAACCGAAGTCGAAATCGGCAGCCGCTGCATTCGACGAAGGCCCGCCACCGGAGCCGGGAACTACATCCCTCGTAATTGTAGAATCTCCCGCGAAGGCAAAGACCATCGGCAAATATCTTGGCCGTGCCTACCGCGTCAGGGCCACTATCGGTCACGTGCGTGACCTGCCTGAAAAGAAGATCGGAATCGACATCGAGAACGGGTTCGAGCCCGAGTACGTAACGATTCCGGGAAAAGAAAAGACTGTCGCCGAGCTCAAGCATGCCGCCAGAGATGCACGGGAAATATTCCTGGCGACAGATCCTGACCGCGAAGGCGAGGCAATCGCCTGGCATGTCGCGAGTCAGGTCCGGCGGAAAAATGGCGCCCCGATCAGGCGCGTCCTCTTTCACGAGATAACGAAAGACGCAGTCCAGACCGCCATCGCTCGCGCCGGCGAAATCGACGAGCGCAAAGTCGATGCGCAGCAGGCGCGACGCGTCCTCGACCGGCTGGTTGGATACAAAGCGAGTCCGGTGCTGTGGAAAACGGTCAAGAAAGGCGTCTCGGCCGGCCGAGTACAGACCGTTGCACTCCGGCTGCTCGTCGAACGCGAGCGCGAGATAAAAGCCTTCAAACCCGTGGAATACTGGACCGTCGAAGCGACGCTCGAGAAAGAAGGCCACGAATTCACTGCAAAGCTTCATCACATCGATGGCAAAAAGGCCACGATCCCCAACGATGAGGCTGCCCAGAAGATTCTTTCTGACCTCTCAGCGATGAAGACATTCGGCGTGACCGAAGTAAAACGCCGCGAGCGCCGCAAGAATTCGTCGGCTCCGTTCACGACGAGCACGCTCCAGCAGGAAGCCGCGAAAAAACTCTCGTATGGGTCGAAGCGCACGATGCGTCTCGCGCAGGATCTTTACGAGGGCGTTGAAATCGGCGAAGAAGGCGCTGTCGGCCTCATCACGTACATGCGAACAGATTCAACCCGCATTTCGGAGATCAGCGCCACGCAGGCCCGCGACTACGTGCAGACTCTTTTCGGAAAGGAGTTCGTTGCATCGTCCATCCAGCTTTACGGCGATGGAAAGTCGAAGAACACGCAGGACGCGCACGAAGCAATCCGGCCCACCGATCCGACACGCCGTCCAGATGCGATCAAGCGATATCTCACGCCCGATCAGTTCAAGCTCTATGAGCTGATCTGGAAGAGATTCATTGCCTCGCAGATGGCTCCGGCAGTGTTCGACACGACGACTGTCGATTTTGACCTGTCGCAGAACTCGGCTTCGCCTGTGCCGTACGTGTTCCGCTCGACCGGCAGCGTCATGAAGTTCCAGGGCTTCCTTGCCTTGTACAAGGAAGGCCGGGAAGAAGGCGATGGATACGGGCGCGCGCTTGAAGACGAGCAGCCACTCCCGAACATGGAAGCCGGGGAAAATATCCCGGTAAAAAAGGTCACTCCGTCTCAGCACTTCACTGAGCCCCCGCCGCGTTTCTCGGAGGCGAGCCTGGTGAAAGAGCTCGAACGACTTGGCATCGGCCGCCCGTCGACTTACGCATCGATCATCTCAACGCTGGTCGACCGGCGCTACGCTCAACTCGAGCAGCGTCGCTTCTTCCCGACAGAGCTGGGCGACCAGGTCGAGCGCGTGATGGTGAAATCGTTCCCCGACGTGTTCAACGTCGAGTTCACATCACATATGGAAAGCAATCTCGACCGCGTCGAGGAAGGTGAAGTCAACTGGCGCGAAATGCTCGGAGATTTCTACGGCCCGTTCGCGATCTCGCTCAAGGCCGCGGATATCGAAGGCTTGATTGCGGAAGCCCACGATCTCTCGGCGCTCGACACAGAGCGGTGCCCGATCGACGGAGGCAAGCTCGTGGCTCGCGGGGGATTTTTCGGGCCGTTCATCGCCTGCGAAAATCATCCCAAGGAGTGCAAGTACACTCGCCCTCTTCGCGGCGACCGCAAAGTCGCTCAACCCACGGATCAGATCTGCCACGAATGCGGCTCACCAATGGTCATCCGCCAAGGCCGTTCGGGCGAATTCCTCGGCTGCAGCAAATTTCCGAAATGCCGTGGAACGCGGTCGATGCCGACAGGCGTGAAATGTCCGAAAGATGGTGGAGACATCGCTGTTCGCCGCTCGAAGAAGCGCGGCAAGGCGTTCTACGGATGCGCGAATTATCCAGCGTGCGACTTCGTTATCTGGGATAAGCCGATAGCCGAAGTCTGCCCCGAGTGCGGCTACATTGGCGCCGAAATGAAAACAAGCAAGACACGCGGCGACTACAGGCGTTGCATCAGCTGTGCAAATGAATGGGAGCCCATAGAAGTTGCGCCCGGGGCAGTGATCGAGGCAGTGGCGGTGTGACAGTCAATTCGGCCAACGATGACGCCGACCGCATTGTAAGCGTTGTCGGCGGCGGGCTCGCGGGTTCGGAAGCTGCCTGGCAGCTGGCCGAGCGTGGACACAAGGTCGTGCTGCACGAGATGCGTCCGGTAAAGACAACGCCGGCGCATCACACCGACTGTTTGGCAGAGCTCGTCTGTTCAAATACGTTCAAGAGCACTGAGACGACCAACGCGCACGGGCTGCTGAAGGCCGAGATGCGTTTGATGGGGTCGATGATACTCGAGTGCGCCGATGAAGCGCGCGTGCAGGCGGGCAGTGCGCTCGCCGTCGATCGTGACATTTTCGCTGCGGCAGTCACATCGCGCATCGAATCCCATCCGAATATCGAGACCAAGCGGGAAGAAATGACTGCGCTGGCTGCCCCGTGCGTAGTTGCCACAGGCCCGCTCACGTCAGACGCACTTGCCTCCGCAATGCGCGAGCGTCTAGGCGTCAATGCGCTCGCGTTTTATGACGCGATCGCGCCGATCGTGTCGCGCGAATCGATCGACCAGTCGATTGCATTCAGTGCATCACGTTACGACCGCGAGACGATGGATGGCGCGAGCGAAGAAGGCTCGTATCTCAACTGTCCGATGAATCGCGAGGAGTACGACGCGTTCATCAGCGAGCTTACGACAGCCGATCAGTTTCACGGTCACGAGTTCGATGAAGTGCCGTACTTCGAGGGCTGCATGCCAGTCGAAGTTGCGGCAAAGCGCGGTGCCGATACACTTCGCTTTGGCCCGCTGAAGCCAGTTGGGCTGACGGATCCACGCACCGATCGCCGTCCATGGGCGGTTGTCCAGCTTCGTCGTGAAGACAAGCACGGCCGCATGTGGAATGTTGTCGGGTTTCAAACGCGACTTCGCATTCCGGAGCAGCAGCGAGTACTGAGAATGATTCCAGGTCTCGCGGCGGCAGAATTTCTTCGCTATGGCTCGATCCACAGAAATTCTTACCTGAACTCGCCAGCCGCGCTCACTCCGCACCTGTCAGCACGGGACGATTCCACGATGCTGTTCGCCGGTCAGATTACAGGAGTGGAGGGCTACACCGAGAGCTCGGCCACCGGCCTTCTTGCAGGTATCAATCTGTCGCGGTTGCTCTCGGGCCTCGAGCCCGCGCTGCCGCCGCCAACAACGATGACGGGCGCGCTGTATCGCTATCTTCGCGAAGCAGATCCAAAACATTTTCAGCCGATGAACGCGAACTTCGGGCTTCTCGACGATCTGGCCGAGACAATTCGCGACAAGAAGAAAAAACGCGAGATGTTCGCCCTGCGCGCGCTGCAGGCAACAGCAGAGTGGGTTGAGCGGTTTTCTCTGTCAACACAGCAAGCCGCGCACTAGGGCGCGATGCCACTTCAGTCGCCAGAGGTCAACGAGTTCCTCCTGCATCTGGAGAAGGAACGTGATGTTTCGCCGAATACGCTCAAGGCCTATCGGCGCGATCTCGACGAATTGCTGGATTATCTGGCCTCATATTACGGTCCCAGCGCCTGGACCTGGCAGGAAATCGATCGCCTTGCCATTCGCGGGTTCCTCGCACACCTCACTCGGCGCAAGCTCAGCAAGCGGACGATCGCACGCGCACTCTCCGCGGTTCGGAGCTTCTACTCGTTCATGCATCGCAACGAAACTGTCGCCGCCAATCCGGCTCGTGGTGTGAGCAGCCCGAAGCTCGAACGTTATCTGCCGGGTTACCTGGATCGCGCTCAGGTAGATCTGCTGTTCCAGAGCGCTGAGCTGAAGGCGCAGGACGGAAAATTTACGGATGTGCGTAACAACGCGATTGTCGAGCTCTTCTACTCCACTGGGATGAGATTGTCCGAGCTGCGTGGCATCAATCGCGGAGATCTCGACTTGTTGTCACAACAGGTGAAGGTGCGAGGCAAGGGAAGAAAGGAGCGCATCATCCCGGTCGGCGATCACGCACAGCTCGCCCTTCGCAATTACGAATCGAAGCGGGATGATCTCATCAGGAACGATATTCCGGGCGCGGATCGCACAGCCTTTTTTCTGAGCAGCCGCGGAAAACGAATCTCGCTTCGGGCGATCCAGACGGCTGTGACTGGCTTCCTCGATCGAATAGATGAGGATGCTGGTCTCTCGACGCATTCGTTACGCCACACCTTCGCAACGCATCTTCTCGACGCGGGCGCCGATCTGCGCGCTGTGCAGGAATTGCTGGGTCACGCATCGATATCGACGACTCAGATTTATACTCACACAAGTGTCGAGCGCCTGAAGGAAGTGTACCGGAAGTCTCACCCGAGGGCGTAAATCCCGATCGGGCTGGTTGGCGTACAAACGCACACAGTAAACGGTTCGCCAGTATGTTATCTGGCGGAGGATTAATGGATAAGCCCAGGCACCACCCAATCGTCCGAATAACCCACTGGGTAAATGCGGTGGCGCTCACGATCATGGTCGGGAGCGGATTGCGCATCTTCAACGCGTACCCATCGTTTCATCGGCGGGGCTCGACGTTTTGCTGCTATCCGTTCGAGGGCAAGGCGATTCCGCCTCAATTCACTTTCGGAAGCTGGCTTGGCGGCGCCCGTCACTGGCACTTCGCGATGATGTGGGTGCTCGTCGTGAACGGAAT
>JANYKY010000514.1 GCA_025357975.1 Gemmatimonadaceae bacterium | reverse complement strand
GATCAAGTAGCCATCTAACGTTAACTCGTCAGCCCCGACGGTCTAGATCCTCGCCGAAGGGCAAATGTCGTTGAGCAGGCACTCTCCACATTTTGGCGTCCGCGCAAGGCAAACTCTTCTCCCGTGGAAGATGAGAAGATGGGATAACAGCGCCCAATCTTCACGAGGAAACAGTGGCATCAACGCCTGCTCGACTTTGACCGGATCCGTCTCGTCCGTAAGCCCGAGGCGCACGGAAAGCCGGCCAACATGCGTGTCAACCACGACACCCTCATTTATTCCGAACGCATTGCCGAGAACCACGTTGGCTGTCTTGCGGCCAACGCCCGGCAGGTTGACGAGCTCTTGCATTGTCGACGGAACGGTGCCTCCATGCTGGTCCGCAACGGCCGCTGACATTCCGAGCAGACTCCTGGTCTTGTTGCGAAAAAAACCAGTGCTCTTGATGATCTCCTCGAGCGCCTCGGACTTTGCGGCGGACAGACTCTCTGCATCCGGATAAATCCTGAACAACTCCGGCGTCACCATGTTCACGCGTTTATCAGTGCACTGAGCACTTAGTATCGTTGCGGTGAGCAACTGCAGCGGACTGGCGAAATCCAGCTCGCAGTGCGCGTCCGGATACTCTTTCTTCAGTCGCAGCAGAATCTCTGCAGCGTGCGCCTTCAGGCCGGCGCCCCGCTTCTTCCTGCGCCTGGACGGATTTTTTGCAGCCGCATTCGGCGCCGATTTTGTTATGCGCTTAGCTGGTGACATCCATCGGTCCGGTGAAAGGCTCATGCTCAAGGCGTTTGGCTTTCAGCTTCGCCTCGCTTTCGCAAATGCAACTACCTGCCGCCACGTGAGCGTATTCAGCACGTCCGACCGCGTGCACCAGGCTTTTCTCGCGAGCCCCACGCCCATCTCAACATTCTCGAGACTGTCAGCAGAATGCGCATCGGGGCCGATCGCGATCTTCACTCCCTTGTCCCGGGCCTGGCGACAATGCCGCCAGTCGAGATCTAGTCGATACGGATCAGCATTCAGCTCGATCGCGACGCCAGATTCAGCCGCCCGGTCAATAACGGCATCGATGTCGATATCGTAACCTTTCCGTGACAGCAGCAATCGTCCTGTTGCATGCCCCAGCACAGTCAGACGCGGGTCATCCATCGCCCTTAGCACCCGTGCCGTCATCACCGACCCTTCCATCTTGAACTGTGAGTGGACGGATCCAACGATGTAATCGAACAGATCGAGCGTGTCATCCTCGTAGTCAAGGTTTCCACTGGGCAGTATGTCACACTCGCACCCCTTGAGAATGCGAAACTCCTTCATCCTCGAATTCAGCTCGTCGATTTCCTCGTGCTGCCGGAGCACCTTGTCCCGCTTCATGCCGCCGGCATAGAACGCAAACTGAGAATGATCGCTGATGCCGATGTAGCTCCAGCCAAGTGCCTGCGCAGCCAGCGCCATCTCGGCGATCGATGCGCCACCATCGGACCAGCTGGTGTGATTGTGAAGCGCGCCGCGAATGTCCTCACTCTTGACGAGATCCGGAAGCGATTGCTTTGCACCCGCGGTGACCTCTCCCATGCCTTCACGCAGCTCCGGCGGAATATCTTCTAGCCCAAGCTCACCAAAAAACGCAGCCTCACTGTCTAACGATGCGGCAATACCGCGCGAATCCACCAAGCTGAGTCCATCGAGCCGGATCTTCCTAATTGCGGCATGCGCAGTGATTTCTTTGATGTGCTCAGCGCTCCCAGTGCTTTTCCATAACGCGACCGCGGCCTCCTCGGGCCTGGCACACGTCAGATTCATTCGCACGTCGTCGATGTAACGAATGCAGATCGATGGCCCATTCTCGACTGCTTCCTTTACGGCAGGAGCCGAGGCGAATGACTTCGCCACAGCGAAAGGATCGGCAGAGCAAACCGCGACGATGTCGATGGCCTCGACAATCTCGGTAACGCGCCGAATAGAGCCGGCGATGATTGCTTCGATCACATCGGGATGCCGCTGCACTTGCTCTTGCAGCACGAGCGCCTGCGCGAAGCCGCGGTGAAGCAACGTCTTCTTTCCGGCCTCACGCGCGAATGCGATTCCCGCCAGAACACGCTCGGCCGTTTTAGGACCAAAGCCCTTCACTTTGGCGAGCCTGCCGTCTCGTGCTGCCGCTTCGAGGTCTTCGAGAGTTTCCGCACCCAGCTCGCGATGAATGAGACTGACCTTCGCAATGCCCAGCCCGGGGACGCGAGCCATTTCGACAAGGCCGGGCGGCGTGCTCTGCGTCAGCCGGTCGAGATAGCTCGACTCACCCGTCTCGACGAGCTCCAAAACCACAGCCAAAGTCGCCGGCCCAACAGCGGGAGTTTTTTTCAGCTCTCCCGAACGGAGCAGGGGCGCCAGGTCGTCTGCGCCGAGTGCGAGGACGGCGCGTGCGGCTTTCTGGTATGCGCGTGCGTTGAAGCGAGGAGCGCCTGTGAGCTCCAGAAGATCTCCGATCTGATCCAGAATGTACGCCGCAGTGCGCGAGTCCATCCGCGCAATATAGGCTGGGCTAGCCTTCCGTTGCGGCGTGCCCGGGCATGCGGTCGATCATCTCATGAAGCTGCTTCTGAATGAGCTCGATCTCCTGCTTCGCGCCGTCCTTGTCGAGCAGGCCATTCTGCATGTTGATCGATACACGATTCATGTATTTGATCTTCATGAGCATCTCATCGATGGCGCGGCGGAGCGAAGTGTAGCGTCGCTTGTCCGCTCGGGCGCGGTGGTACCTGCGGGTGAAGTCCTCGATAGTCAGGCGGCGCGCGAACCCCACTGCCTCCTCTACGGTACGTCCGGGAATCGCGCCGTGATCGGGAATACCTTCGCCGCTGATCGGATCCGCAAAAAACAGGCGCCCGATGTACTCGATGCCGTCGTATGCGATTCTGACGGAAACCGCGCAGGTTTTTCCGTCCATCTCTACGGTTGTGAGGTAATGCTGTACGATTCCGAAATCTGACATCGCTAACCGCGGGTCGCTGAAGAGTCCGATGCGGCCAGAAATGCATCCAATGCCGCGAACAACTGGCCGGGCTGCTCAACGTACGGCACGTGTCCGCAATCGTCCAGCAGAACGAGCTGCGCGTCCATGGCCTTCGCGCCCTCAATGGAGGACGCCGTTGGGATTGGATCGTCACGTCCATGAACAAACAGCGTTGGAAAGCCCAACGGCGACAGCTTTTCCAGCACATCGTAATCGGCCCCCAGACTCTCCCAGACGGTCTGCTGGACTCGTCCGCTGACCCTGAAAGGAGTGAGATTCCGCGCCTTCGAGGGATCGGCGAAGTACGCCGCCACCGCCAGCTCGAACGTGCGTTGCTTGTACTCAGCGGGATCGGTCTCACGCAATCCGGATGCGGTAAGCTCATCGCGCATCCGCTTGATTTCGGCGCCGTTCTGCCGTCTGGAGAATTCGATTTCGAATTGCCTGCGGTAGTCCATGTGGAGCGGCGCCGGATCGATGAGCGCGAGCCGCGCCGGTTTTTTTATGGTCTCCGAATCTTTCGCCGCAAGACAATAGAAAAGCGCGATCATCGCTCCGAACGAGTACGCGACGATGGATGGCGCGCCCAGCTTCATCTCGGTAACAATGGCCTGAAGATCAGCAACGTGGGTCTCGATCGTGACCGCATCCTGGCTATCCGTCTTCGATCTGCCTCCGCCTCGCTGATCGTAGAGAATGACGTTGTACAGCCGTGCGAGATGCAGCATCTGGGGCAGGAGGTACGCGTGGTCCGCTCCTGGCCCACCGTGTAGAACCAGCACGCGCTCGCCAGCCGCGGGGCCGTACGCTACCCAGTAAAGCGGATACGCCGTCGTTGTTGTGAAGCCATGCTCCCGGGGAGCGGGAATCGGTTCAGGCAGATCGAGCCCCACAGCGACTTGCCCAATACAAGAGAACCGATGGACTGCTCGTATCCGAACGCATCAGCCGCCGCGTTTCGCCAGCGTAACGCTGATCTGCATAGGCTTTCCGGCCCGCACGATGCCGACCTTTACGGTATCCCCGGGTTTGTGTGCATAAAGGGCGTCACTGTAACTCTGCAAGTCCGTAACTTTGACCCCGCCGAATTCGATGATCACATCGCCTGCCATCAATCCGCCAGTCTCGGCCGGACTCGCTGGCCTGACTCCGGTGAGCTTGAGGCCCGGTGTATCTCCGGCCGCCATGTCCGGAATGGTGCCGAGATATACCTGCGATCCAGAACTGGCGCTCGTCCTCATGGGTGAGGCCGCCGTCGAACGATTGAACGTCGGTCTCGAGCCGAGGTGGTCGATCGACTCGACGACTCGATATGCGAGATCGACTACGCGCGCTTCGCCCCCGGAATTGATCTTCTGGACGTCGTCCGTGGCACGATGATAGTCTTCGTGGTTATCGGTGAAAAAATGGAGCACCGGAATGCCGCGACCATAAAAGGAGCTTTGATCTGACGCACCAAATCCGTCACCGCTGCCGGAAATCTTGAAGGGAACCGCCCCATGCACGTTTGCGCTGTCGAGAAGCGCTGATAGTTCAGTCGCCGTTGCTGTTCCGTAGACGAGCAGTTTGTTGTCTCTCAGGCGTCCAACCATGTCGAAGTTGATCATCGCCACAATGCTGTCGAGCGGCACAGGCGCGTGATCGACGAACCACTCCGATCCCAGCAGGCCTTCTTCTTCTCCGCTGAAATTTACGAAGATCACCGAACGCCTCGGACGTGCTCGCTTGAACATTCGCGCAAGCTGAAGCACTGCGGCGGTTCCCGATGCGTTGTCATCAGCTCCTTTGCGAATTGCGTCCTTCGCTTCCGGATCGAGCGCGAACTGGCTGTCGCGCCCGAGATGATCGAAATGAGCGCCGATGACGATATACTCGTTGCTCAATCGAGAATCGGTTCCAGGAAGAATCGCAACGACATTCTGCGTTGGCTTGCCCGTCATGATTCCGACATGGGCATCTGCGGCCGAATGCGCGCTGAATTTCTGTAGGTATCCGGGAGAGGTTGGCCGGAGCCCGAGAGTGGCATACCGCCGCGCGAGGTAGGCAGCGGCCGAATCGTTACCGGGCGTTCCCGTCAGGCGACCTTCGAGCCGATCGCTCGCGAGGTAGGCGATGTCATCGTGAATGACTGTCGAATCCGCGAGGCCGGCCAAAGTCGCTTGCCGCGGCGTAGCCATGGATGCACAGCCGACTGCGCCGGAGAGCGCAGCAAGTGCAACAAACTCTTTGATCATCGCGCCGTGAAGTCCGTGGCGCTGTCCACCGTCCGGCAAACCTCTGCAATGAGGTTTACGGTGCGGTCGAGATCCTCGAGGGACACCATCTCATTCGGCGAATGCATGTATCTGTTGGGAACGGATACAAGCGCCGTGGCGACGCCTTCGCGCGCAATGTGAATCGCGTCGGCATCAGTGCTCGTGTCACGCCCGGCCGCCTGGACCGTGAACGGTATGTCATTGGCCTCGGCCGTCTTTCGCAGGAGATTGAAAACCACCGGCGAGATTATCGAGCCGCGAGCAAGCACGGGTCCGCCGCCAAGTTTGGCCTCACCGAGCTCTTTTTTCTCTACCTGTGGATGATCGATCGCAAATGTCACATCGACGACCATCGCCATTTGTGGATTCACGCACGCCGCGCAGACTCCTGCGCCACCTCCTCTGTATCCGATTTCTTCCTGCGTGGTCGCAACGGCCACGACATGAGCTTTGCCAGGCTTCTCTGAATAACGCTTTAAGGCTTCGAGTACGACGAATGCTCCGATACGGTCGTCAATCGATCTCGACACGATAAGCCCGTTTGGAAAATCCATCGTGCGCGAATCGATCACGCCCGGATCGCCAATTGACAGCCTTTGCTCTGCCTCGGCCTTGGTCTTTGCGCCGATGTCGACCCACAAGTCGGTCATCTTCGACGCCTTTTCCCGGTCCTCGACTTTCATGAGGTGGATGGGTTTCTTCCCGACCACTCCGAACACGTCGCCATTCCGCCCGATAAACCGGAGACGCTGTGCGACGAGTACCTGTGGATCCCATCCGCCAATCGGCGCGATATAGGCGTAGCCTTCGTCATCTATATAGGTGACGATGACACCAATCTCGTCGATGTGGCCGGCAAGCATGATCGTGGGCGAGCCACCCGGGTTCACCTCCGCAATGCTGTTCCCGGAGACATCCGCGCGCACCTTGGCGAATTTTTCTGCTTCAGCCCGCCAGACCTTGGCAGGCGCCGATTCAA
>JANYKY010000496.1 GCA_025357975.1 Gemmatimonadaceae bacterium | reverse complement strand
TCTTGATCCAGCGCCGGCCTGGATGACCACCGTGTGCCCGATTTTAAGAAGCTGGGGAATTACATCGGGGACGAGCGCTACTCGATTTTCACCATCACTTATCTCATCCGGTACTGCTACGCGCATGCAGCCTCACTCTCATGGTTTCGTGCGACAGTGTGCAGTAAAAAAATACTTCCCGCAGGGATTTCGTGCTTCAAACGATTGGGATCCGTCCAGCTTGTCTGCAGAACATCACTCACTGAGGAGGCAACATGCTGCGAGCAACACGTGGATTTACGCTTATCGAGCTATTGATTGTGATCGTCATCATCGGAATTCTCGCCGCGATCGCGATTCCGAAATTCGCCAGCACAAAGGAGAAGGCCTATGTGGCGGCGATGAAGAGCGATCTGCGCAATCTCGCGACCTATGAAGAAAGTTTCGCAGCTGATAGCGCCGGTGCCTACTTCGGCGGAACGGCTAGCGGAATCACAGCGATGCAAGGCTTTGTCGCATCGCAAAGCGTGACCGTAACCGCGACGGCGACTGCCGGCCCGCCATCATCGTGGACCGCCTCGGCCACCCATGGCTTGACTACGAAAACGTGCTCGTTTTCGACTAGTGGGCTGCTGACTTGCACCTGACCGGGTGTTTGTTCGGTATTTGAGTCGAATGTTTCTGTATCCTTCTTCAAGTCAGGCAGCTATACTGACCTCCGGTTCGCCGGCCAAGTAGCGCCGGTGACTTTTTCAGCGGTTACGAGTCCTTATGGAAAGCAGTCACTTGCCGGCTCAGTTCAGCCGGCTCAATCCGATTTTCTGGCAAACCCGTCGAAAGACGGCGACGCAAAGCCACGAGGCTAAAACTGGGAAGTGCTTCCAGTCATGCTCGTCGGGCCGCCGAAGAGGCCTCAAATGAAAACTCTCGGTCGCCGCGGTTACACTAATGCCGCCGTTCTTTGTTTCTCGAGCCTTGCCTTCACCGGCATGAGCTCAGCCGCGTCGGGCCAGGTCGTAGTCAAGCCTGACATCGCGGCGTTGGCTCGCATGCCGCTCGTGGACAGTAGCAGTTTGCGTACTGTAATCGCGGACTTTGCGGGTAAGAGCGGCAAGCTTCTGGCGCGCTTTGTCGCTCCGCCCCGTTCGATGGTCATCCCCATTCTGTCGGGAAACCTCAGCTACACGATGAAGGCTGTGCCTGCCATTCAGGAAGTTACGGGCGCCAGCCTGCTTGGGCGCTTTTCTCTGATCACGATGCGCTCGTTCAGGGACAAGATTGCGGGGTCGGTCGGTGACTACAAAATCGGGTTCTGGCCGGAAGAGAACGGCAGCATCCTCAAGTCGGATGCGTACGAAAATCCGGCGGGCTTCATCGAGGTGACGCGGGAAAATCAGGATACCCGCATTTCCGAGCACTTCAAGCTACGCGATTTTCTTACGCACGATCAGGCGGATGTCTGGCCGAAGTACATCGTGCTGCGTGAGCCGCTTCTCGACAAGCTCGAGCTGGTAATTCTAGACCTCCAGGCGCACGGCATCTCCGCCCGGAATGTTCAGGTTCTTTCCGGCTTCAGGACGCCCGACCATAACTTTTCGCTCGGTGACGAGAGCGGCCGTGCCCGCGACAGCCGGCATCAGTTTGGCGACGCCGCCGATATCATCATAGACAGTAATGGCGACGGCCGGATGGATGATCTCAATCATGATGGGCGCGTGGACTTTCGCGATGCCCGGGTAATCCTGGCCGCGGTAGAGCGGGTCGAGGTCAAGTACCCGGATCTGGTTGGTGGAGTGGGACTCTATCACTCGAATGGCGAGCACGGCCCCTTTGCACACATCGACGTTCGCGGAAGCAGGGCGCGATGGATCTACGGCGCGAGACTCGCCAGCTCTCGCCGGCATTCATCCAGAAAGCATTCGTCATCGAGACGTGTCGCTTCGACGAAGACCTCCCGCAAATCCAAGGGCTGATCGAAACTGAAGAAAGGGAGAGGCCGCGTCAGGGTGACGCGGCCTTTTTCGTTTGCTGACTCGATGTCGCGGATGCTGCCGGCGTGTGCGTGACTTCGGGATACCGGCCGCCCAACATCTCGTCTGCGTTCGAAGCAATCAAGGCCTGCTCACGCAACTCGGTCTTCCGTCGGCGCCCTAGGATTGCACCGGTAATCATCAGCGCCGCAGACACGCCGAAAGCGACAATTGACGCCCGGTCCAGAAGTCCGCGGAATACCTCGACCGTCCGCATGTCCGGGGTGAGAGTCGCCTTGAGCCCCGCGGTCAATGCCGTAACCGCGAAAATACCCACGGCGGCCCCAATCCAGGTGCAGGCAATGCTGATCCACGGTGGAAAGTTTTTTGACCGATCCATGTACTAACTACGGTGGTTAGGCAGGAAAGGTGTCGCGGCAACCAAAATCTGCCGCGCCGATGTCGAAGAAGCAGCATACATTTCAACTTTTTCCGGGTGGACCATTGAATCGCAAATTCAGGCTTGGGTTGTTCGTCGGAGTAATCATCGCCTCGATCTGGGCTACGGCCGGCTCGGCCGGCGCACAGCAAACGGCCAGTCCCACGAAGCCACCGGCGAAAGTGCAGCCGGCTAACTCCGGCAGTCCGAAGCAAGAGACTAACACAGCCGCAATGGATTCCGTTTCAACCGCCGATATCGAGCGCGCAGCGCAACAGCTCGCCGTCGCAGTCCAGGCTGCGGTCAGGAAAGCAACAGAAGATCCCGCCGTCAAACTTGCCGCGCTCAAGGTGGCAACCAATGCTGTTAACACTGCGCAGCTGGTCATCACGCAACAGGCGGCAACGCTTCAGGCAATGCTCGATACTCTTGCGTCCGAGCTGGCGACGGTGACAGACAAACAAGCCTCGAAACAGAAAACTCACTAGCGTTCCCGCCCGCGCCGCCTAACTTCGGCGCGGATGAGGCAGAGCGAGTTCCGCGGCAACGTTGTAGTAATCACCGGCGCTTCCGCCGGAATTGGACTGGAGGTTGCGCGCCAGCTCTCGCAGGCCGGCGCGAAGCTGGTCCTCGCCGCTCGTGACCCGGCCTTGTTGGAATCAGCGGCAGAAGCTTGTCGAGAGCTCGAAGCCGAGGTTATTGCGGTGCCCACCGACGTTGGCGACTCCGAACAATGCCGCCGGCTGATCGAGCAAACGGTCGAGACATTCGGCCGCCTCGATACATTGATTAACAATGCAGGCATCAGCATGCATGCGAGGTTCGATCAGTTGAGCGACGTCCACGCAGTAGACCGAATCACTCGCATCAACTATTTCGGAAGCGTCTACTGCACCTGGTACGCGTTGCCTCACCTCAAGCGCTCGCGCGGCCGCATCGTCGGCGTTTCGAGCATCACTGGCAAGAACGGAGTTCCGACCCGTACGCTTTATGCTGCGACGAAGCACGCGATGGCCGGGTTTTTCGATTCTCTGCGCATCGAGTTGAAAGATGAAGGCGTGACGGTGACGATGCTCTATCCAGGCTTCGTGGCGACAGACATCGCGGAGCGCGCCCTCGGACCTGACGGCCAGCCGCTCGGCACCCGACCCGTGAGGAAGGAATTCGCGATGCCTGCTGCCGAATGTGCACGGCAGATCATCGCCGCGGCGGGAGAACGAAAGCGCGAAGTCATAATGCGAAGGCGCGCCAGGCTGGGCTTGATCGCAAGGATATTTTTCCCTGAGAAAGTCGACGAGATGGCGAGGCGCGCGATTGAGCAAGGTCGCTGACGACATCGTCGGTGACGTCGTCCCTGGAGGTGTGAAATGAAGAGGGAATTACTTGTTATTGCCATGGCGTTGCTCGCAGCGGCGTGTTCATCAAAGGATTCATCGTCGAATGCGGCGACAGCGTCAGCGGGAGGGAATGCGCGAGACACTGACACCAATGCGGCGCACGGCAGTATTCCCGCCGGCTACGTCGGACGCACTGACCGAATCGCCGTGCCGATCAGTGGGGCCCGCTACGTTGTCTCCGACGGAGGATGGGATGTGACCACAGGGCCCGCCCACATTCTTTACGCCCCGAAAGACAGCGCCAGGAGCCATTACACGGCGAGTGCAACCTTCGAGCAGCTGCAAGCTCCGGCGCATCCAGAAGCTTTCGGAATCTTCTTTGGAGGAATCCACCTGGACAAGCCGACCCAGGCTTACATGTATTTCGAGGTCCGGGGATCCGGAGAGATGCTGGTGAAGCTGCGTGACGGGCCCTCCACCCGTGACACGATCCCATGGACTGCCAATTCCGACATTCCAAAGCAGGATGCATCGGGAAAGGCGATTTACAACCTCGCTGTTTCGGTAAATCCGGATTCGGTGAGATTCATCGTCAACAGCAAACAGGTCGCGGCGCTCGCCAATACAAATCTTCAGAGTGACGGCATCGCCGGATTGCGCGTGAATCACAACCTTCACATCAGGGTCACGCCAATCACGATCAAGTCCCAGTGACAAAAAAAGTTGCGGCGGCGGTTGTGCTGGCCGCGTTGCTCTTCGTCGGCTTCCACTCGGTCGGTCCGGTGCCGCCGATGGGCAGTTTTCTGGACCCTGCGAACGGAGTGTGGGGCTCAGCAGCTGCCACAAACTTCCCAGTGATTCAGGATGTCGCGCTCGCGGGCCTTCAGAGTCCGGTGAAGGTGTTGATCGACGATCGCGGAGTGCCGCACGTATTTGCCTCGTCGGAAGACGATGCCTATCGCGCCCTTGGCTATGTGGAGGCGCGGGATCGTCTCTTCCAGATGGAGACGCAGACTCGCGCGGCAGCGGGACGACTGAGTGAGTGGGCCGGCCCTAAGCTTCTGGAAACGGATCGGGAGAGTCGCTCGCTCGGCCTCGTATGGGGTGCTGAGAAGAAATTCGCTTCGTACGACAAGTCATCTCCTGCATTCAAGGCGATGCTCGCGTACGCCGATGGCGTCAATTGGTACATCGACCACATGAAGGCGCGGGACCTGCCGGTCGAATACCGGCTACTCAACGCCAGGCCGATCAAATGGGAACCCATATATTCTCTTTACTTCCTGTCGCGGATGTCGCTCACGCTTGGATTCAATGACGCGACATTGCGGCGGTTGAAGACCCAGGCCCTCGTCGGGAAAGCAGCAGCGGATGCATTGTTTCCGGTGAACAGTCCAATTCAGCAGCCAATACAGCCAAACGGCTCGTCTCAACCGACGTACAACTTCACGGCAGTTCCCGATCCAGGGCCACCTGACTCGACAGTTCTGGCAGTCGCTCACATCGATCAGGCTCTCGCAAACGCAATTGCGTTTCGGAAGCCCACCGAAACCGCCGATGCGATTGGAAGCAACAACTGGGCAGTTTCACCAAAGAGAACCGCAGCTGGACACGCCTTGCTTGCCGGTGATCCCCACCTCGATCTGTCGTTGCCTTCCGTCTGGTACGAGATGCACATCGTCATTCCCGGCAAGCTCGATGTTGCCGGCGTCGGTTTTCCCGGAGTTCCCGGAGTTGTCATCGGATTCAACCGGGATGTGGCGTGGACTTTTACCAACACCGGATCGGACGTCAACGACTACTACCAGGAAACTGTCGACAACGAGGCAAATCCATCGCATTACAGGCTCGACGGGCAGTGGAAGCCGATCGAGAAAAGAATCGAGAAGTATCTCGACAAGAACGGGACGATAATCGCAACGGATACGCTGTTGTTCTCGCACCGTGGCCCGATGCATCGCGACTTTGGACACTGGCTCTCGATGCGATGGACCGTATACGACAAGTCGCACGAGCCGGACAATTTCATGAAGCTCGGCTACGCGAAGAACGCTGGCGAGTGGCTCGACGACATGCGGGATTATGTCGTTCCGACGCAAAACGGCCTTGTCGCCGACAGGTCCGGTAACATTGCGATTCGATCGTCAGGGAAATTTCCGCTTCGGCCGGGGGACGGCCGCGGAGACGTCATCCGTGACGGGTCCACCTCCGCAAATGACTGGACTGGCCAACTGCCCGTCGAGAAGTACCCTTTCTCACTGAATCCTCCCCAGGGCTTTCTGGCGTCGGCGAATCAGCAGCCTGTGGACGCCGCGGTGAACAACGCATACATGGGCTCTGACTGGTATTCGCCGTGGAGAGCGATGAGGATCAATGCGCTGCTTCGCGCTGACTCTGCGGTCACTCCTGACGACATGAGGAAATTCCAGACTGATCCCGGAAGTGCGCGGGCAGAGCTGTTCGTTCCGTATTTCCTCGCGGCGGCAGCGCGAGTTGACAGCGGCGGCCATGCCAACGCCGAGCTCGCCACGGCCGCGGCGCTACTCGCAAAATGGGACCGGCGATACGTTCGCGACGACAAGGGTGCAGTGTTGTTCGAAGCGGCGATGAGTGAGCTCGCAACACGGACGTGGGACGAGTTAAGAGATCCCCGAAAAAAACCAGGTGATGCTGATCGGCTGAACTATCCTGAGGCACAGATTCTTGTCGAGCTCATGCAGACACCCAAGAGCGTGTGGTGGGATGATCGAAGCACCCCGCAACATGAAGACATGGATGACATACTGACCTCAAGCTTGACGGCTGGATACGCCGGTCTTTTGGCGTCGAAGGGAGCACCAGAAGGGGACGGCTGGCTTTGGTCGAAGACCCGCCGCGCCAACATCTATCACCTGCTTCGCATTCCCGCGTTTTCGGCTTTGGACATATCGGTGCAGGGCGGACCAAGCACACTGAGCCCGTCATCAGGTGCAGGTACTCAGGGCCCGAGTTGGCGAATGGTCGTGGAGCTCGGAACCGAAGTACGTGCGTGGGCGACATATCCGGGGGGGCAATCGGGTGCACCATCGAGCTCGCGGTATAAGGATCGTATACCGAGCTGGACCAACGGGAAACTCGACCAGATTCTATTCCCGCGCACGCCCGCCGATCTCAACCGCAACAGAATCGTGTCTTCGTTAACGCTCACGCCGCGCTGAGATGCGAACATTCGTGAAATTCGTCCTGCTTGCCGAAGCGTTTGCCGTGGCAACCTACGGTTTGGGATGGTGGATCGTTCCGGTGATCGCTTTGGTCTGGGGGCTGTTGGCGAGAGGTGCAGGGAAAGCACGCTTTGCTGCCCTGGCGGCCACGACTGGATGGGCCACGCTGTTGCTGCTCGATGTCAGCCGAGGGCCGGTGAGCGTAATGGCAACCCAGCTGGGCGCCGTGATGAACGTTCCTTCGTTCGTTCTCTACATTCTTACGCTGATTTTCCCTGGGCTTCTTGCGTTTTGCACGACAACGTTGGTTCCGACAGTGAGGAAGACAGCCACTGCCTAGCCTTGTGACCTCGCGGCGCCCGGCACGACCATCGCCGCCTCGCGCGGCTGCTCGGTCAGCACTTTTGTGGTGAAACGCTGGCCTTCCGAGATTCGCTCAACTTCGATTGCAATCGCATCGACGGATTGAGATATCTGTTGTAGCTGGTCTCTGACTTCCCTTGATATTGGCGCGGCGACCGGCGTCCCGCGGTCGATGCGACGGGCGATCGCTCTCATCAACGGGAGGCCAACGACTATCACCGCAATCATCGCAAAAAATGCGATGGAGATCGGCTCCACCTGGGGAGGGATAGTGTTGTTATCGTGAAATGGGGTTCCCTGGCCGCCGAAGGTGGGTGGCAGCGGGACGTTGATAACCTGGCCATCGCGCGATACCGTGACGTGTGCGGCTTTCGCGTCCGCCGCCGCCTCTTCCGCGGCCTGCGTCGCATCGCGTACTGTTTGCCTGATCTGCTCCTTGAGCTGGTCGCGCGTCTGCGCAGTGGTCTGCTGCTGAAGCAACAACGCGATTGACATTGGTTTTCCCCAACTTTGAGTGAGCAGGAGAAGTTGACTCCCGATCCGACAATTTACGAATCGAGTAATGCGCGGGCCAGCGATACGATGACCTCAAGAGCGGCCTTTCCGCGCGTCATGTCCGGTCTCGTCACCGGGAGCGCGATCTGGCTGACCCTCAAAGCGCTCGGCGTCCCGAACCTTTTTCACGTTCTCGGGTTCGAAGGAATAATTGCCTTTGCTCTGGTCGGCGCCGGTGTCGGCGCAACGCGATTTCGGCGCGTGATGACGTATGTCGCTGCTGTACTACTGGTCGCACTAGTCGCGATCGCCTACACTCCGCTGATTGCTGCACCTGCGCGCAAGCTGATCAGACGCGACCCGCTTCCGACGGGCGCGAATGCGGTTGTCGTGCTTTCCGCCGGAGTGACAGCGGACGGATTTCTCCACCAGCAAGGTCTGGATCGACTGCTGAAGGGGCTTCAACTCGTCCGGGCGGGTACCGCGCCGGTGTTGCTTGTCACACGCGAGCAGCGCTTGGTCCACCGGCGCAAAGTCACCGCAACTCGTGACCAGGATAGTCTTGCCGCTCTCGCAGGCGTGACAGGCATCATCGCCACGCCCCTCGAGGCGAGCACCCACGATGAGGCGATGGCTGTAGCACTCATCGCCAGCAAGTTGCATTGGACGAGGATCGTTCTCGTCACGTCGCCGTTTCACTCGAGACGCGCGTGCGGCACATTTGAAAAGACTGGACTTTTAGTCAGTTGCTGGCCGAGCGATTCGCGCGACATTGCGGTTGGTACGCTGGACACGGCTGATGATCGCGTTGGCGCCTTCAGCATGTGGATCTATGAGATGGCCGCGACGTTGCAATACCGTCGCAAGGGATGGCTGTAACGAAACCGCGGCTGGGCGACTTGCGTAAGGATACTCTCTGACGGGATCAGAAATGGGAACAGCAGCGACGATCGCACAATCTCTTGGTGTTGCATTCGCGGCCGGGATAAACCTTCCGGCTACTGTTGCCGTACTCGGCACCGCAGAGCGGGCCGGATGGATTGGGCCGCTTCCCGGCGTGCTGCAGGGGGTGGCCAACATCTGGGTCATAGTGCTCGCGACGGTGCTTTACGCGGTAGAGTTTCTCGTGACTCTCGTACCGGGCGTTGCGAGCATCTGGGAGACTGCACAAAGCGTCATTCGGCCACCGGCCGCCGCTTTGCTAGCGGTCGCCACCGTAGCGCATCTCAGCCCTCCAGTATTAATCGCGGCCGGGCTCATCGGTGGAGGCCTCGCGCTTACAACTCATGGTGCAAAGCTCGGGCTTCGTTACGCCGTGGACGCTTCGCCCGAGCCCGTGACGAATGGAATTGCGAACATCACTGAGCTGGCGACGATTTCGTCAATTGCTGTGTTCGTGTGGAGTCATCCCTTTATTACGCTGTCGTCGGCAATTCTTCTACTGATTCTGTTGATTCTGCTCGTGCACCGGATCTTCAAGACAATCCGGTCGATTTTCCGCGGAGAATGGCGGAAGGGCGTCGCAGCATAGTGCGGCGCCGCCCTTCGGGCTCCAGATTAGTGCCTCGTTGAGCTAGCGCCCGTTGCGGCGCGCCAGGATTTACTCTCCGGAGGCACCGCATGAGCGAGGAAAGGAATATCTGGAAGGTGATCGCCGCATCGTCGGCGGGCACAATGATCGAGTGGTACGACTTCTACATTTTCGGAAGTCTCGCCGCGATCATTTCCACACAGTTTTTCCCCCCAGGAAATCCGACCGCAAACTTCCTGAAAACGCTCGCTACCTTTGCGGTTGGGTTTGCGGTGCGCCCGTTCGGCGCGATTTTCTTCGGCAGAATCGGGGATCTCGTTGGCCGCAAATTCGCCTTTCTCGTAACGCTGCTGATAATGGGCGGATCGACTGCTGCGATCGGTTTCCTGCCTGGCTATCAGAAACTCGGAATTGTCGCGCCAATCATCCTCGTTCTTCTCCGCTTGCTTCAGGGCCTCGCGCTCGGAGGTGAATACGGCGGTGCAGCCGTCTACGTGGCTGAACATGCGCCAGATGGGCGGCGAGGCTTTTACACAAGCTTCATTCAAACTACGGCGACGCTCGGCCTGTTCATATCGCTCATCGTGATCCTGATCACGCGGGCAATCGTCGGTGAAGAAGCATTCAAGGTCTGGGGATGGAGAATCCCATTTCTGATGTCGATCGTGCTCGTGGGTATGTCCTACTACGTGCGGCTGCGGTTGCGTGAGTCGCCATTATTTACGCGACTGAAAGATGCCGGCAATGCGTCAAAAGCTCCGCTGCGTGACAGCTTTGGAACATGGAGCTCGTGGAAAGTTTTCTTTCTGGTGTTGTTCGGTGCTACGGCTGGGCAGGCTGTCGTGTGGTACACCGGGCAATTCTATGCGCTCTTTTTTCTCCAGACCGTGCTGAAAGTCCCGATCGGGACTGCCTACCTGATCGTGGCCGTGGCACTGTTGCTTGGCGCTCCGTTGTTCGTTGTGTTCGGGTCACTCTCGGACCGGATTGGCCGCAAGGGAATCATGATGACAGGAAATCTGCTCGCGGCGATTTCCTACTATCCGATCTATCACACGATGAAAGCGTATTCGTCGCCTGTGAACACAGTGATGTTGACGCTGATGGTTTTCATCCAGGTGGTGTTCGTCACCATGGTATATGGTCCGATCGCCGCGTTCCTGGTTGAAAGCTTTCCGGCAAAGATCAGGTATACATCGATGTCACTTCCATACCATTTCGGCAACGGCTGGTTCGGCGGTTTCCTGCCGCTCATCTCGACTGCAGTCGTGGCAGCGACAGGAAACATCTATGCAGGGCTCATATATCCGATTGCCGTAGCTCTGCTGACTTTTATCGTCGGGTCGATCTTCCTGAAAGAAAGTCATACAAACCGAATTTGGGATGAAGTTGGAGGGCAATAGGATTTTCAGGCGGTGCTTTAGCATACTTACGGCAACGGCAATTGCGGTCACGAGTGCACCCGCGCAACAGCCCATGCGTGAAGCCGTACTCGCGCGCATCGCCTCCGTCCCCCAGGCGATGGTGGCGGTGTCGTTCAACGATCTTCAGACCGGCGACCAGCTCCAGCTTAACGCAGACACCGTATTTCACGCGGCCAGCACGATGAAGATTCCGGTGATGATCGAGCTGCTCCGCCGGTCGGATCAAGGTGCATTCTCGCTCGATCAGGACGTCCTGCTCGTCAACAGTTTCGCATCTCTTGCCGACGGGTCTCCGTTTTCGCTGAACAAGGCTGACGACGACGATACGACGTTGTACGCTCACGTTGGTGAACGCGTCACCATCAGGGATCTTCTCCGAAGGATGATCACGCGGTCGAGCAATCTCGCGACGAACGAGCTCATCGCTCTAGTTGGCGCCTCAAATGTGACGGCGATGGCGCGAACCCTTGGCGCAGCGAAAACGCACGTTCTGCGTGGCGTCGAAGACCAGAAGGCATTCGACGCCGGCTTGATCAACACGACGACAGCGGCCGATCTCGCGACTCTTCTTCTCGCAATCGAGAGCCGGAAAGTTCTCTCAGCGTCGAAGTCGGACGAGATGCGCGACATCCTCCTGGCGCAGGAGGACAACGTGAAAATTCCGGCCGGACTTCCTCCGGGTACACGCGTCGCGCACAAGACTGGCGAGATCACGGCAGTGTCGCACGATGCCGCGATCGTTTATCCTGATGGCCGAAAGCCGTTTATACTCGTGGTTCTCACACGCGGTATCAAAGATCCAGGCGAATCGGCACGCCTGATCGCGGACATTTCGAGAATCATCTACTCTCACGCGATGGCGGCACACTGATGCGCGTTTCGTTCCTGGGCCTTGGTGCGATCGGGACACCGATGGCCGTACATCTTGCCACGCCGCCGTTCGAGCTCGTCGTCTGGAACAGGACGATGACAAAGGCGGATGCGTTTGCCACGGAGCACGGCTGCAGTTACGCCGCGAATCCAAGAGAAGCGGCGGCCCATGCCGAGGTGCTCATCACATGCCTGACCTCGTCCCGTGAAGTCGAGGCACTCATGGACGGCCCCGACGGGATTGTTGCCGGGTTGAAAGCAGGAGCCCTGCTCGTCGATTGCACGTCGGGTGATCCCGCCACGTCGATTGTCATCGCTGGGAAATTGAAGGCGCTCGGCGTTAGGTTCGTCGACGCGCCTGTCAGCGGCGGCGTAAAGGGAGCAGTTGCCGGCACGTTGACGGTCATGTGTGGCGGCGACTCTCGTGACGTCGATCGCGCTCGCGTCGTTCTCGGGGCCTTTGGCAAGAAGATCTTGCATTGTGGAGGTGTCGGAGCCGGTGACGCAGTCAAGGCAATGAACCAGGCCTTGCTCGCCATTCATATCTGGTCGGCTGGCGAAGCTCTCGCGACGCTCGCTCAGCTGGGCGTGACGGCGGAGGTAGCGCTCGATGTCATCAATGGATCGAGTGGACGATCCAATACGTCGGAGAATCTTTTCCCCGAGCGCGTTGTTGGCAGGAAATTCCCGCGCACATTCAAGCTCGCTCTCCTGGATAAAGACATTGCGATCGCAGCGCAGATCTCTCGCGATAACAACGTCAGGACGCCCCTCATAGACCTCGCTGCTCGCCTGATGAAGGAGGCGCACGCGGAGCTCGGCGAGGAGGCAGACCACGTTGAGGCGGTAAGAGTGATTGAAGACAGAAGTGGTGTGATCATCGTCTAGCGGCTCCCGATAGCTCACGTCCGGCTTCATATTTGTCGGTCAATGCCCGAACACGACTCAGAAAAGAAAACAGTGTTGTCAGCGAGCGCCGTCGAGCGGACGCTCCGAAGGATGGCTGGCGAGATCGTAGAATTGAATGACGGCACCGACAATCTCGTCATCGTCGGTATCCAGCGACGCGGAGTTCAGCTCGCGACCAGGCTGTGTGCTCTGATCGAGGAAAGCGAAAAGACGTCAATCCTGCAGGGATCTCTCGATATCACACTCTATCGTGACGATCTTCAGACGATCGGGCCACGCCCGGTCGTTGGGCCGACAAACATTCCGTGGGGAATTGACGGAAAAAATGTCGTCATCGTCGACGACGTTCTGTACACCGGCCGAACGGTCCGCGCTGCTCTCGATGAGATCGCCGATTTCGGTCGCCCTGCCAGAATTGCACTCGCAGTTCTGATCGACCGAGGTGGTCGAGAGCTGCCTATTCAGCCCGACGTCGTCGGCAAGCAGTTAACGATCGAACCAGGTGACAGGGTAGATGTTCTGGTGGACGATCTGGACGGCCGCACGGCGGTCGTGATCGTGCCCACGTCCGGTGACGCAGCCCCGTGACGAGTGCACTCGGCAAGGACCTGCTGGGATTGGAGTTCCTTTCGAGTGAGCAGATACAGCTGATTCTCGATACTGCAGAACCGTTCAAGGAAATCAGCGAACGGGCGATCAAGAAAGTGCCGGCTCTTCGCGGCTCCACAATTGTCAACCTGTTTTTCGAAAACTCGACGCGCACTCGCATCTCGTTCGAGTTCGCTGAAAAGCGTCTCTCGGCGGACACAGTGAACGTCGCGTCCTCCGGGTCGAGCGTCCAGAAGGGCGAGACACTGGTGGATACGGCGCGCAATCTCGAAGCGATGCGGATCGACATGGTTGTCATTCGTCATGGTGCATCAGGCGCAGCAACGTTCCTCGCCGACAGGATCGAATCGGGCGTGATCAATGCGGGTGACGGCACGCACGAGCATCCCACGCAGGGCTTACTGGACCTGCTGACATTGAGAGACAATCTCGGTGATCTCAAAGGCAAGCGGGTCTGCATTTGCGGAGACGTCCTGCATTCGCGCGTCGCCAGGTCCAACATCTGGGGGCTTACAAAAATGGGAGCGGAAGTAGCGGTGTGCGGTCCACGCTCGCTCCTGCCGAACGCGATTGAAGATTTCGGGGTTACGGTATTCGAGCGAATAGAGCAGGCGATCGAATGGGCTGATGCGCTCAACGTACTCCGGCTGCAGCTCGAGCGGATGACATCCGGATACATACCGTCGAGCCGCGAATACAATCGCGTGTTCGGAGTGACCCGTGAGCGCCTCGACCGGGCCCCGCGTGACATTCTCATCCTGCATCCAGGCCCAATGAATCGAGGAGTCGAGATAGACTCGGATGTGGCGGATGGACCGCACAGCGTCATACTGGATCAGGTTACCAACGGGGTAGCCGTTCGAATGGCAGTTTTATACCTGCTTGCCGGTGGAAAGCCGGAGCTCGCGGAAGCTGCGAAAGGCAATTCAAGATGAGTGAAAAGCTACGGTCGCTGGTTCTCGCCGGCGGACGACTAATCGATCCTTCGCGCGGGCTCGATGAGACTGGTGACTTGCTGGTCGTCGATGGGAAAATAGAAAGCGTGGGCGGCAAGCTCGGCCCAATTGACGATGCAGAAGTTATCGATTGCGGTGGGGCGATCGTTTCGCCGGGCTTCATCGACGTTCACTGTCACCTTCGGGAGCCGGGACGCGAAGACGTCGAAACCATTGCAACCGGAGCGCGCGCGGCGGCAGCCGGCGGATTTACGGCAGTGTGCGCAATGCCCAACACGGATCCAGTCACCGACAATCAGGCCGCTGTCGGGTTCATTATCCGACAATCGCAGCGAGCCAACGCTGCGCGCGTGCACGTGATCGGGGCGATCTCAGTGGGGCAGCGCGGCGAGACTCTCGCGGAATTTGGCGAAATGGTCGCCGCTGGCGCGGTGGCTGTGAGCGACGATGGCAAACCCGTTGTCAGTGCTCAACTCATGCGAACCGCGCTTGAATACGCGCGAACTTTTCGGATCCCGGTGATCGATCATTGTGAAGAGCCGACGCTCGCACATGGCGGGTCGATGAACGAGGGCATCGTGAGCGCGCGCCTCGGACTGAAAGGGATCCCATCCGAAGCGGAAGAGATAATGGTTATTCGCGATATTCTTCTCGCCCGTCGTACCGGAGGACACGTGCACCTTGCGCACATGAGCACTTATGGGTCCGTCGAGCTCATTCGGTGGGGAAAAGAGCGGGGCATCAACGTGACCGCAGAGGTTTGCCCGCACCATATCTCGCTCACTGAAGATCGAATCCTGTCGTACGACACGAATGCGAAGATGAACCCGCCGCTACGAACGCAGAAAGATGTCGATGCGTTGCGTGAAGCGGTGAAGGATGGGACGATCGACCTGATAGCCACCGACCACGCGCCGCATCACTACGATGAGAAAGAACGGGAGTTCGCGGACGCCCCGAACGGAATCGTGGGGCTGGAGACAGCACTTGCCGTCTCGGTTACGAATCTGGTGGAGACCGGGCACATCGACTTCGTGACGCTGATCGAAAAAATGTCCTGCAATCCGGCGCGCATATTCGGCTTGCCAGGTGGCACGTTATCGAAGGGCGCCGCGGCGGACATCACGGTTTTTGATCCGAAGCTCAAATGGCTCGTCGACCCGGCGACGTTTCTGACCAAGGGAAGAAACACGCCGTACGCGGGCCAGACGCTGACCGGGCGTGCAGTGTGCACAGTTGTGCAGGGCCGCGTTGCGTACAAATTATCAGGTAGCGGGACCGACGAGCGGCCGCGCCGCGCCAATCAGGGATCACAGTGACTACGACGAAAGCAAAAGACAATACTCTCGAAGCTCTTCGAGGGTTGATCGCCGAAAGACAGCAGTTCGAACAGTGGATTTCGGTTTTGGAATCAAAGCGCGAAACCACCCCGCCACATGTCTTTGAGAAGGTCTACGGGGATTATAACACGCGTTTGCAGCGCGTCGTTACGGAGATCAAGGGACATGCCGAGGAACTGCAGCTGAGCATCTCTGCGCTTTCGTCACGGCTCGTCGAAGTTGCGAGGGACGAGGACACGCGCCGGGATGCACTCCAGGAGGCTGAGTTACGCGCGGCGGTCGGCGAATATGAGCCGCAACAGTGGGATCATTTGCGAAGTGAGGCAGAGCGAGGGCTTGAAAAAGTGGCCGCGGACCGCGCCGGGCTAGACAGTCAGCTTGGCGAGTTGCGGAGCATCCAGAA
>JANYKY010000483.1 GCA_025357975.1 Gemmatimonadaceae bacterium | reverse complement strand
CGGGACGTTGGCTGAGACGTGTGCTCCTGCTGCTTGCGGGCTGGCCGACCAGTCCGGCGGCGGCGGCGAGGTGCTCCTGGGGGCATGAACAAAGATATTCGCATGAGCCACCAGTTTCAAAACCGCTAACTCAGTCGTGAGTGTTCAGCTTGTGCCGTCAAGTAAGGGCAGCCGGAAGAATTCCCTTCGCACCGAAGCGCTCTCTCACCTTGTCTACCGCCTTCGCGAGCACCCTGTCGCGATCGGTTTCGTCCGACAAAGTCGCTCCCATCGCGAAGAGCGCGAGTTGATCGGCCTCCGGATCCTGCGCGAGAGACGATAGTTGCACTCCGAGCAGCCGAGCGGGTACACGACGCGCCTTTCGAAGTTTGCACAGGAGCTCGTGCGCGATTCGAAGTATTACCCGGTCGGAGACGACCGGCGTATCAAGCGTCCGCTGCGCAGACCGCGTGCGAAAATCCATATCTCGAATCCGCACCGTCACAGTCTGGGCCGTCAGTCCTTCCTGCCGCAAATCCGAAGCACCGCGAGTCACGAGAGCCAGGAGCTCACGCTCGAGATCCTTGTCTGCATGCAGGTCTTCGCTGAAAGTCTCATCCCTGCTGATGCTCTTCGCCTCGCCATGGGACTCGACCTCCGCGAGGCTCACACCGCGAACACGATCCCACAGCCACTCGGCTTCGCGCGCTCCAAGCCACTGTTTCAGCGTCGGCACATCGTATTGAAGCACATCGGGCACAGTCTTCATGCCGAGCGCCGCAAGACGCTGCTGAAACTTTGGGCCGACAAGAGGTAGCTCGGCCAGGGTAAAGGTCGCGAGGAAAACCGCTTCGTCGCCGGGCTCGACAATGTGAACCCCGTCAGCGCCCGTTCCGGGCTTCGGTTTCGCTCGCTCGACGGCAAGCTTTGCGACCAGTTTGTTTGTGCCTCCGCCAATCGAGATCGAGAGGCCTGTCTCCCGCTTTACTGCGTCACGAATGCGGTGAGCCGTCGTTGCCAGCGGCTCCTGATGGTAGACGCCTTCGGTTCCGCCAAGATCGAGGTACCACTCGTCGATGCTGGCTCCTTCCACGATCGGGGCGAGCCGGTCGATGACTTGGCGGATCTCGTGACTCTTTGCGGTACACGCCTTCCGCGGAACAGGCACGCACATCGCCTGCGGACAAAGCCTCAAGGCGCGAGAGATCGGCATCGCTGACCGGACACCGAACTTTCTCGTTTCCCACGATGCGGAACAGACTACCCCTCTGCTCTCGCGCGATCCGCCTACAATTAGAAGAGGTTCCTTCCCTGCCCCATCGGGATCGACCAGTCGCGCCACGGCAACGTAGAACGCGTCTGCGTCAGCGAGAAGAATACGACGTTGGGGCGAGGCGGTCGCTTTCATTTCAAGCCGCCGGGATTTCGACCTTTGCGAGACGGTCGACGAGCGCTGGATCTCCAAACCTCTCGGCCACATCGCCGAATGATTCGGTCACCCCGGTCCACCGGAGCTCGTCGATGTTTGCAAACAGCGGCTCGTCAGCACGCAACACTGAGAGGGTCTTGAACAACGCTGCGCTTGCCTGATTTCCTCCAAGCGCATCAGGCGGAAAAGCTTCGATCGGACCGTAACGTTCAATCAGGCGGGCTGCCGTCTTTGCGCCGCAGCCCGCAATTCCGGGATAGCCATCCGCTGAATCTCCAACCAGTGCCAGATAGTCTGCGATGAACTGAGGCTCTACTCCGAATTTGGCTTTGACACCTGCTTCATCGCGGATCTGTCCACTCTTTCGGTCAACCTGCACAACGCGTTCACCGACGACGCACTGTGCGAGATCCTTGTCGGGTGTCCATATGCAGACCTTTTCAACGCGGGTGTCAGCGGCGGCGATACGAGCAGCCGAGGCCAGAGCATCGTCGGCCTCGAGCTCGACCATCGGCCACGTGACGACTCCCATTGCGACAAGCGCTTCTTCGAGAGGATGGAATTGGGAAAACAGAGCCGGCTCGATGCCTTCTCCGGTCTTGTAATGCGGCCAGAGATCGTTGCGAAAGGATTCGACAATGTGGTCAGTCGCAACGCCAATGTGAGTCGCGCCGGTCTCGATCATATGCGTAACGGTGCGAAGAACCCCAAGTGCAGCGCCGAGAGGCGGATCGACCTTTACCCCGCGCCGAATCCCATAGAAGTGGCGAAAGAGCTCGTAAGTGCCGTCGATGAGATGGACGATCATTCCGGAAGTTAGCGCGAATCGACATCAACGACGAACCATCGCTAGTGACCCGTGGGATGCTGTGTTCCCACTCATGCCGCGACGGCGCTGCATCAGGTACGTAGCTGAGCAGTACTTATGCGCGCGCTGAGGAACGATCCGCGTCCTGACGATTCGCTGAGACTGCGGAATCACGCGTTATGGAGCCGCACACTCGCGAAAATCTCGTTCAGTGCTTTCACATGTCTGTCAGCGGAGTATTCGGCTGCGACTTCGGTCGCACCGATGCAAAGCCGCTCGTAGTGGACCGCGTCGCTTACGCATGACACGATTGCCGCGGCAATGCCGCTGGCCGAAGGAACACCTGGCAGCGCGAAATGTCCATTCACATCC
>JANYKY010000477.1 GCA_025357975.1 Gemmatimonadaceae bacterium | reverse complement strand
CATGACTGCCCGAGTCACGGTGAAACGACTGGAAAGTATAGACGGAATATGCGAGCCCCAGGTCTTCGCGAATCCGCTGAAATAGCCGCGAGCTCATCCCGCCTCCAAACAACATGCTGACCAGCGATAAAGCGTACCGGCGGGTGTCGCTGTGGGGCACCGTCGCGGATCCGAATACAATATGGGTCTGCGCACCATCCCGATCGAAATGTCGCGTCCGCGGTGGTAACGGCGTCGCCTCTGGCACGAGAAGACTGGTGCCCCCGCTGTGCGGAACACCCGACCAGCCACCATCATCGAGAATGTTCAGAAGATGATCGTGATCGATGTTACCGGATGCTGCGACAACAATGTTGTCCGGGTGGTATGCGCGATCGTGAAGATCACGAAGGTCCTGCGTTGTCAGCGACCCGACTGTGTCTCTGGTGCCAAGGATCGGATATCCGTGCGGATGCGCGCCCCACAACTCCACCCCATGGAGCTCGAAGACAAGATCATCGGGTGTGTCGTCCACCGTGTTTATCTCCTCGAGAATAACTTTTCGCTCGAGGTCGAGGTCCGACTTGCGCAGTAGTGGGCTGAATATCAAGTCGGCGAGAACATCGGCTGCTATACCCGCATGCTCGTCCAGAACGCGGGCCTGATATGCAGTGTGCTCGCGCGATGTATAAGCGTCGAGCGAACCGCCGAGTGTCTCGAGTGCGAGAGCCAGATCTTTCGCCGAGCGGTTGGGCGTTCCCTTGAACACCATGTGCTCGAGCATGTGCGACACGCCCATGATCTCCGGCCTCTCATTGACCGATGCAGCGCGCACCCACGCCCCCAAAGCAACCGACCGCACTCCCGGCATGTGCTCCGAGAGTACGGTCAGGCCATTGGGAAGAACGGTGCGGCGAAGTGCTTGTGTCTCCTTCGTCGCTATTGCTGTCACTCCCGGCCGCGGCCTCCGCCACTGCGCGGTGGACGGCTGCGAGGACGGCGCGGTCGGTCTTCGGACTGGGATCCGCCCTCGACACCAACCTCGACGCCATCGGAAGATTCTCTCGAACCGCTCGTCGAGCGGGACTCGAGACTATCGGTCGACGGCACACCGTCGGACTCGGGCTTCGGAACCAGCGCCTTCATCGACAAGCGAAGTCGTCCGCGCTCGTCACGCTCGAGCAGCTTGACCTTTACGCGATCGCCCTTGCTGACCACGTCTTCGGTCTTCTCGGTGCGACCGTGCTTGAGCTCCGAAATGTGAACGAGGCCTTCTGTGCCTGGCATGATCTCGACAAACGCGCCAAAGGCCGTCGTGCTCTTGACCGTTCCCTCGTACGTATCGCCGATCACAGGCTCTGCGGTGAGGGCCTGCACCATCTGGCGTGCACGCTCCATCGCTTCTCCGCCGACAGCGGCGATCGTGACGAGACCTGCATCATCAACGGTCAACTCAGCGCCGGTCTCTTCCTGAATGCCGCGAATGGTCTTGCCCTTCGGTCCGATCAGCTCGCCGATTTTCTCGGGATTGATATGGATGGTCACGATGCGCGGTGCATACCGCGACAGCTCGGAGCGCGGACCGGCCAGCGCCTTGTTCATTTCGCCAAGGATGTGAAGACGTCCTTCGCGAGCCTGGTCGAGCGCTTCCTTCATGATATCGATCGAGAGACCCTGGACCTTGATGTCCATCTGGATGGATGTAATTCCGTTTTCGGTCCCGGCGACCTTGAAGTCCATATCGCCCAGATGATCTTCGGTTCCGAGAATGTCGGTAAGGATCGCGTACTTGTCGCCTTCCTTGATAAGGCCCATTGCAACACCCGCAACGGCTCCGCGGATTGGAACGCCGCAATCGAAGAGCGCGAGCGAGCCGCCGCATACGGAAGCCATCGACGAAGAGCCGTTGGACTCAAGAATGTCGGAGACGATGCGAATCGTGTACGGGAACTCTTCGAACGGCGGCAGAACGCTCTGCAATGCGCGCTCGGCGAGATTGCCGTGACCGATCTCACGACGGCTGGTGCCGCGCATCGGACGAACCTCGCCGGTGGAGAATGGCGGGAAGTTGTAATGCAGCATGAACGACTTCGTGGTCTCACCCTTTTCGTCGATCGAGTCGAGGCGCTGAACGTCCTGTGCTGTTCCAAGTGTTACAGCGACGAGTGCCTGTGTCTGGCCGCGCGTGAAAAGAGCTGAGCCGTGAGCGCGCGGAAGAACCGGCGTGTCGATGGTGATCTGTCGAACTTCGCGCGGACCGCGACCGTCTACGCGCTTGCCCGAATCGAGCACCTGTGCGCGAAGGCTGTTGTATTCCGCGTCTTCGACAAGATGCTTGATGTCTTTCCCGTTCTCGGGAAACTCGCCTTCGAGGAGCGTGCCGACTTCCTTCTTTACCTTCTCGACCTGCTCAATGCGCGTGTGCTTGTCCTGCTGATTGATCGCTTCGGTGATCTTGGACTCGGCGAGCTTCTTGACGCGCGCTGCAAGTTTTGCATCAGGCTCGGTCTTGCTCCAGGGCATTTTCGCCGTGCGGCTCTCGGCGAGCATGTCGTTCTGGATTCCGACGAGCTCCTTGATTCCGGCGTGCGCGACATTGAGCGCTTCGATCGTGTCGTGCTCGCTGATCTCGATCGCGCCGCCTTCGACCATCATGATCGAATCGTTCGAGCCGGCGACAACGATGTCCATGTCACTGTATGGAAGCTGCTGGAACGTCGGATTGAGAATCCAGTTGTCCTGCACGCGGCCAACGCGGACTGCTGCGATAGGGCCGAGGAACGGGATTTTGGAAGCGTTCAGAGCGTAGGACGCTGCGAGAAGGGCGAGAACGTCAGCGTCGTTTTCCTGATCGGCGGAAATAACGTATATGAATACCTGCACTTCGTTCTTGAAGCCTTCGGGGAAAAGCGGACGGATGGAGCGATCGATGATTCTCGCCTTGAGAATCTCTGAATCGTGCGGCCGTCCTTCGCGCTTGATGAACCCGCCGGGGATCTTTCCTGCGGCGTAAGCCTTGTCGCGGTACTCGACGAGAAGCGGGAAGAAGTCGAGCGTGCTCTCTTTGTCGCTGACGGTTACTGCGGCGAGGACCATCGTGTCGCCGAATTGTACGAGGGCAGACCCTGCGGCCTGTTTCGCCATGCGTCCGGTCTCGATGATGAGCTTCCGGCCCGCGAAATCGCGTTCAATGCGTTGCATCTCTTTGCCTTGTCTTTTTTCTAGAGAACACAAAACGCGCGCGGGCAGCAGAGTGCGCCCGCGCGCGGGAACATCGTCAGAAGATTCGACTAATGACGGAGGCCAAGATCAGCGATGATCTTGCGGTACCCTTCGACGTTCGTGCGCTTGAGGTAGTCGAGCAGCCGGCGACGACGGCCAACCATCTTGAGCAGGCCCTGCCGGCTGTGATGGTCTTTCGCGTGGGTCCGGAAGTGCCCGGTCAGGTAGTTGATGTTGTCGGTGAGAATAGCGACCTGAACCTGCGCCGACCCGGTATCGGTGTCGTGCGTGCGGTACTTCTCGATCGTTGGGGTCTTCTGAAATGCCATGTTGCTGTGTTCTCCGCGCGCGGAGCGCGCTGGGTTTCTTTGATTCGTGGTAAGCCTCGAAGAATAGCTGACTTAGGGGCCTTTGTAAAGGCATAGGTAATGCATGGGTAATGCATCGGTAATGCATTGCTCAGCGCCATTGAGCCGGTGGATGGACGCGCTTCGTCCGGTGGTATACATTCCCGCACCGCTTTCAGGTGTTCATTTAGTGCCAGATATTACGTAGTGCCAGATATTACGGGACCGACCCCCCCCCCCCGAAATTAAGTGTGACATCTCCCGACCATCGGTTTCCGGTAGTTGGAATCGGGGCGTCAGCGGGGGGCCTCGCAGCACTCCGCCAATTCTTCGGGGGCCTTCCGGAAAAGTGCGGGATGGCGTTCGTGGTCATCGTGCACCTCGATCCGAACGAAAAAAGTCACATGGCGGAGCTGCTTCAGACGCACACCGCCATGCCCGTTCGGCAGGTCTCGCGAGCCATCAAGGTTGAAGCGGACCACGTGTATGTGATTCCGCCGGACAAGGATCTGACTTTGTCGGACGGACACTTCAGGCTGTCGGCGCGCGCCATGCCCAATCGTTCACGGGCGCCTATCGACGGCTTCTTCAAGACGCTCGCGGAAGTTCACTCGGCCGAAGCGATTGGAATTGTTCTCTCGGGAACGGGCACCGATGGGACGCAGGGAGTCAAGTGGATCAAGGAGCGCGGCGGCGTCACCATGGCGCAATTGCCCCAGGAAGCCGAATACGGCTCAATGCCGGCCAGCGCGATTTCCACTGGTTATGTGGACGTCGTTCTGCCGGTCGAGGAGCTTGGAAGTGAGGCGCTCCGCCTGTGCGCCGGGAGTCCGATCGACGAGTTGGATGCGACCGAAGAAGTAGGGGCGGTCAACGACAAACTCGTTCGCGACATCCTGCTCTACGTTCGTTCGAAGACCGAACACGATTTCAGCGGATACAAGAGATCGACGGTCAATCGACGAATCAAGCGTCGGGCTCAATTCGCGCGTGCCACAAATTTGTCGTCTTATCTGCGAGCCGTCCGCGACGATGACTCGGAGCTGAAATCGCTTTATGACGATCTCCTCATCTCGGTCACGAGTTTCTTCCGTGATCCGGAATCGTTTGCCGCTCTGGAGAGCGAAGTGCTGCCGGGATTATTTACAAACAAGGATGCAACTGACACCGTCCGAGTCTGGGTGACCGGATGCTCTACAGGAGAGGAAGCGTATTCCATTGGCATCCTTCTCAGTGAGTATTCAGAAAAACTCTCCGATCCTCCTCACATCCAGATATTCGCGACTGACGTTCATGAGCGCGGATTCCCGCTCGCGCGGGAGGGCTTGTATCCCGAAACGATAGCGTCCGACATATCCCCGGAACGACTCGACCGCTATTTCACCCGCGAGACCGGTGGGTACAGAATCAAAAAAGTCGTTCGGGAGAAGGTGATCTTTGCAGCGCACAACCTTCTCCGTCATCCGCCTTTCCTGCGGATCGACCTGATCAACTGCAGAAATGTTCTGATCTACCTGCAGCGCGATGCGCAAAAGCGCGTCCTCCAGGCATTTCACTTTGCGCTCAAGCCAGGCGGGCATCTATTCCTTGGCACGTCTGAATCGGTCGAAGACGTTGCGAAAATGTTCAAGGTAGTAGACAAGAAGCACCGGCTATTCCGATCTCTGGAAGTCCCCCGGGCAGACGCACTCTCTTTGTTGGAGAATCGCCGCTACGACGCATATCCCCAGCAGTCGCCCGAAACGCTCAATATTCGAGCACTGGGCGCCGTGCCGTCCTCGTCAGTGCACATGAGATTGCTCGAGGCTTATGCTCCGCCGAGTCTCGTCATCCAGGAATCCGGCCAGGTCGTTCACTTCTCAGATGGCGTCGGGCAGTACCTGCAGATCTCGGGCGGGGAGCCATCAAACCATCTCGTTGACATGCTGCCGGTATCAGTCCGGTTGAAGGTCAGGAAGCTCATTGCGCAAGTTTTTGGCACTGGGGACCGACAGGAGCTTCGCGGAATCGAGATCAGCGGCGGCGGGAAAACGCGAAGAATCGATTTGATCGCTCGGCCCATGCCTGGGAAGGTAGACGCAGAGCGCTTCGCGCTGATCGTCTTTGAGGAGCTGACGGTATCAAATGCTCCTCCCCCCGTAGCCAAAGCGAAGCCTACAAAACCCGGAAACAGCGATACTCAGGAGCTCGAGCGCGAGCTCGACGAAACACGAGCCCAGCTGCAGGTCACCGTAGAAGAGCATCAGGGGGTCATAGAAGAGTTCAAGGCGTCGAACGAAGAGCTCCAGTCCATCAACGAAGAACAGAGGGCAACCGAAGAAGAACTCGAGGCCAGCAAGGAAGAGCTCCAATCGATCAACGAGGAGCTTCACACGGTCAATGAGGAGTTCAAGATAAAAAACGTGCGGCTGGGCGAGCTCAATTCCGACCTTGGAAATCTCATTGATTCCACGGGCATCGCTACGATTTTTCTCGATAGAGAACTCCGAGTTCGAGTCTACACCCCAGCAGTTTCTGCGGTTTTCCATCTTCTTC
>JANYKY010000421.1 GCA_025357975.1 Gemmatimonadaceae bacterium | reverse complement strand
GGCGCAAGCCATGAGCTACTGGCAGCTTGTCGTAAACGTATTCGGGAGCGTGACTATCACAACCCCTCCGCGAGTCGCACCGACAAGAACTATCTCACCCGTGCTCGGCCTGATCGCCACCTTGATCGGACCGATGATTGGATCCTTGATTGGAACTGTGCTGATCCGCTTGTAGCAGTAGCTGTCGTAAATGTCGATCACTGCTTCGGCCGATGCTGCGAACACGAGCCGGCTGGACAGCGGAAAGCTGTTCGGCCCGTTGTTGCCGGGATGGAAGTCGATGCCCGAGTTGCTTGCAGCAGTCGGAAGAATTCCCTGCAGTCTCAATGCGGGATTGAGAAGATATGTAGAGTCTGCGCGAACCGCCGTCAGCGATCCGTCGAAGTTCATTGCGACTCCTGACACTCTTGCGAACGAGTTGGCGACGAAATCCGTCACGTCCTGCGCTCCGGAAAGTCCCATGTCTTCGGTTGGCGTTGTGAGAGTGCCAGCTTTGCCGTTGACGAGCGCCTGGGTGTTGAGACCGCGGCTCGCATCATAGACCATGGCGCGAGTGCCCTGCACGGATCCCCCTTCGCCAAATGCCGCGTGACTGAAGTTGCCCGAGTTCCGAACGAATGTCGTGTCGCGGAATCCGAGCTGCGCTCTCGTGACTACTGTGGACACCAGGACCGAGTCCTTTCCGGCCTTTGCATACTGCTGATAGGGCACGAGCGTCTTGACGTCGACTCCGTTGGCATCGTAGCGAATGATCTCGAGCGTATCCGAGCGATCCGCTTCCTGTTGTTCCGCCTGTTCGAAGAAAAAGTGCGATTGATGGGTTCGCAGGTTTTCCCAGCGAAGCGTGCCGTTGTTATGGTCGAATGGCGCGCTCTGTCCACCAGTTGGCGTTGTCGAATAAGTCAGGATCACGTCACCGCACTCGAAGCCGCCGCCGCCCGCTCCGCCGCCACCGTTGCAGGTAGAGGCCAGGTATTGAGGCCTGTCGGAGAAATCGTACTTCGTGCGCTGCTGCAGTGTGAATCCTGTCGCCGATTTAGTGGACGTGATGGTATACGCGATGATGTTAGGCAGCGCGTAGCGGAATACTTCGCGCCCGGTCGCTCCCGAATTCAGGTTCACATAGCTGATGTCCGTGCCGCCGGAGTTCGCCACCAGCAGCGTGTCTCCAATTGTCCCGTTGTGATCACGTGGCCATGCCGCGATGCCCCACGGACGCGATCCAACATTGATCGGCGCCTTGAAGCTTGAATCGCCGAGGTTGAACACCTCGAGCTCATTCTTGTCGATATTGGTCAGGTACAACCGATCCGTGCGCGGGTGGTAGATGGCATCGGCGACGACGCCACCATTCGGCAGCGGTTTCGTAGCTCCGGCAACGACAGTTACCGAATCGATTCGATCTGCACCGCCAGGAAGCTTGGCGTAAGCTCGTACGTTGTTCGAGTTGCGTGCAAACGCCTGGATGTAGACGGTGGTCGGGAAAACAGTGTACGGAAGCCGAAGCGCGAGCGTCTTGATCTGCGCCGTGATGTTGCCGTTCGAGACTGCAGAGTCTCTGGCATCGATCGGCCCGCCGATTGTTCTGCGCACTTCGTATCCGAGCACAGTTATTCCTGTCTGGTCTGTCGCTTCTATATGTATGGTATCGTTGACTTCGACGCGCGCCGTGTGCGAGAACGTCACGATCGGCGTCGAGCTGATGGAGCCTACTGGCTGAACGTTCAGGGTGATCGTCGCTCCGAGCGTGCGCTGCCCGAGTGAGTCAATGACGAACGGCACCACTTGAAGCGGGCCCGAGGCCGCATTCGCTGGAACCGCAAGGGTATCGAGAGTCGAAGCCGAATCCGGCAGCGGGCTCGCGAAGACAACAGAGTCGGCTCTCACAAAGCTTCCGGTAGTGCGAATCCCAATCGATCGCACTTTGAGGGCGGACCGCGCACTCAATGACAGAATCAGCGATTTACCAAGCACGGCGATGGTGCCGGCCGCGGGGCTGTTGAGCGACACAACTGCTGCCGCGACATTTCCGACCGTCGTTTTCAGAGAGTCTACCGCCGACTTGTTGAGCGCGCCATCGAGTGCATAAGCGGTTACGTACACTGGAGTTCCGGGCGGAATCGTGCGCGGAACCACAACCGAAAATGGTATCGTCGCGTCCGTCTTGGCGCTCGTGAACGTGGTATCGTAGTTCAGGGTCAGGCCGCCGGTGACATTCACCTTGATGGTCTTGATCCCGATGTTGTCTTTCACCTCGACCTGGAATGCAACGACGCTGTCCGCGACAGTCCCT
>JANYKY010000415.1 GCA_025357975.1 Gemmatimonadaceae bacterium | reverse complement strand
GCGCCGTAGATGATTCCTATGACAGCGAGCGTGACGATGATCGCACGAACTGTCGGGTTCATTGCCGCACCCGGGAAAAGCGGAAGCGCGAATCGCAGAAATCCGAATGTGCCCATCTTCAGCATTATTCCGGCAAGGATCACGGACCCGGCCGTAGGAGCTTCGACGTGCGCGTCAGGCAGCCACGTGTGGAACGGGAACATTGGAACCTTGACTGCAAATGCTGCGAAGAAAGCTCCGAATAGCCAGAGTGCTGCAGTCGGAGCGAGCGTCGGGTGCGCGACAAGGTTGTCGTAGCTGAAATTCGGAACCTTGCCCGAGCCTGCGTGAACTCCGAGATACAGGATTGCGACGAGCATCAGCAAAGACGGAAGCATCGTATAGATGAAAAACTTGATGCTCGCGTAAAGCCTGCGCTCTCCGCCCCAGATGCCGATGATGAAATACATCGGCACCAGCATCACTTCCCACATCACGTAAAAAAGAAACAGGTCGCGAGCCATGAAAACTCCGAGCATCCCGCTCGTCAGGATCATCATCAGCGCGAAGTACGTGTTCACTTTCATCTTGATGCTCGTCCAGCTGCCCAGCACGGTAAGCGGCATGATGAACGTCGTCAGGAGAATCATCATCAGCGAAATGCCATCGACGCCGAGCGTAAACCGGATGCCCCACATGGGAATCCAGTCAGCGTCAACGGCCGCGTGCCATCCCGCGCTGGCTGGATTGAATGACCACCACAATCCTGCCGAGACAAGGAACTCCAGCAGGAGAACGAAGAACGCAATGACACGCGCCTGGCCGTTCGACGATTCAGAACCGCCGTTATTTCCGGAAGCTTGACCGAGGCCCAGCAGTAACAACGCGCCGACCAGTGGGATGATCAGCAGCGCCGGTAGAACCCAGGACTCGTATCCGATCGATTGGAGGAAGGCTTCCATTTCCTTTAACGAAGAGTGACGGCGCCGAGCACCGCGAGAACACCGACTACCAGCACCCAGGCGTACGTCCCAACCGCGCCAGACTGGAGCTTGGATCCCATCCATCCAAATCCACGCATTAACGCCGAGCTTCCATTAACGAGCAAACCATCGATCAAGCCGGCGTCGATTCCGCGCCAGAGCACGTTCTTCGAGATCTGATAAGTCGGATTGACGATTGCAGCGTCATATGCCTCATCCACGTAGTATTTGTGCTCGAGGACGCGCTCGAACCCTTCTTCTTCGGGCGATTGAGCCGCAGGCAAAAGTTTTTGCGGCTTGAGCCGTGAGAAGGCGATCGAAATGCCAGCGAGTGCGACGACTACCGCGATGAGAATGAGCACGAGCTCATTACCTCCTGACACTTGCTCGGACACCGCGGACGGTGCGGTGACAACGCGGCGGCCCGCGTCGCCAACAACCGGATCGAGCCATGAATCGAGCATACCAACCCGCCCGACATGAAACCATTCCGGCAGATTCAGCAAGCCGCCAAAAACGCTGAGAATGCCAAGAACAACAAGCGGCCCCGTCATCACCCACGGAGCTTCGGCAAGGTGTGATTGCTCTTTCTCACCCGTCCGATTCGGTCCGTGGAACGTGTATAGCATCATCCGCGTCATGTAAACCGCAGTCAGGAACGCTGCCGTTAACCCGAACAGATAAATCAGGTATAGCCAGAAGGAGCCAGAAATTCCGAACAGGCTCGCATTGGCGAGCGTCGAGTGCCCTGCTCGCTCGAATGTCGCACTGAGTATCGAATCCTTTGAAAAGAATCCAGATAGCGGCGGAATGCCTGCGATTGCCAGCGTTGCGGCCCACATCAAGCCCCACGTGATCGGCATGAATTTCTTCAGGCCGCCCATGTTGCGCATATCCTGCGCGTCCTCATGATTCCCGGTGTGATGATATGCCGCGTGCATCGCGTAGATCACAGAGCCTGACCCGAGGAACAACAGCGCCTTGAAGAACGCGTGAGTCACGAGATGAAATACGCCCGCGCTGTACGCGCCAACTCCAACGCCGATGAACATGTACCCGAGCTGCGACACGGTCGAATACGCCAGAATCTTCTTGATGTCCCACTGCTTGAGGCCGATTGTCGCAGCAAAGAGAGCGGTGAGTCCACCAATCAGCGCAACGACGAGGCTCGCTACCGGAGCAATCGAGAAAAGGAACGAGCTCCTGGCAACCAGGTAGACACCGGCCGTAACCATCGTCGCGGCATGGATGAGCGCCGAGACTGGAGTTGGACCAGCCATTGCGTCCGGCAGCCATATGTAGAGCGGAATCTGTGCGCTCTTTCCTGCACAACCGAGAAACATGAACAGACAGATCGCGGTGACGAGTGATCCGCCGAATGCCATTCCATGAGCGGCTGCGCCCACACCGGCGAAATCGAGCACACCGACATTCGCGAACAACAGGAACATCGCGATCAGGAATCCGAAATCACCGATGCGATTGACGATGAACGCCTTCTTGCCAGCGTCCGCATTGGCTTTTTCAGAAAACCAGAAACCAATCAGGAGATACGAGCAGAGTCCGACACCTTCCCACCCCACGAACAGAACAGGGTAGTTGGCACCGAGTACGAGCACGAGCATGAAAAAGACAAACAGATTGAGGTACGCGAAGTACCTCGGATATCCAGGATCTTCCTTCATGTAGCCGACGCTGAAGATGTGAATCAGCGTGCCTACACCAGTTATCACGAGAACCATCAGCATCGACAGCTGGTCGAGCTGAATTGCAGCGTCGATCTGGAGCTTCCCCACCGGCATCCAGCTGAAGTAGCGCTGGATGAACGGAGTGGTCATCGAGACTGAGCGCATCTCGGAAAAAATCATGAATGCGAGAACAAACGAGAGCCCGAGCACGAGAGGCCCGATGATGCTCACGAGCCCAGCATACTGATGAGGCTTTACCGCATGGTGGTCGTCGCCGACCGCCCCGTGATCTTCAGCCGCTGACACCTCATGCGCGTCGCTGTCATGATGGACCATACCGTGCCCCATATCCGGATCGGCCGGGCCAACATGCGTCGCCGATACCAGCGAGATGCCACCGTTGATCAGGAAGCCGAGAAATGGAAGCACGGGAAGCAGCCATACCCACTCAGCGATCGTTCCGGAGAGCGGGTGAGCCTGCGTGGCTATCTGAAGGAGCATCATCCTTTCAGGAGATTGATGTTCTGCAAGTCGACCGATTGCCGGTGCCGGAATATCGAGATGATGATCGCGAGACCAACGGCGGCCTCAGCGGCTGCAACAGTCATCACGAAAACGACAAATACCTGCCCCGCGGCGCCGTAGTACCGCGAAAATGCTACAAACGTGAGGTTCACCGCATTGAGCATCAGCTCGACGCACATGAAGATGATGATCGCGTTGCGGCGCGTCAGAACACCGATAACGCCGATGGTGAACAGAACGGCGGACAGCGCGAGTGACTCAGCGAGCATTGGCGTCCTTGCGTCTGCCGAGCACAACTGCGCCTGCGATCGCAACCAGCAAGAGAACGCTGGTGAGCTCGAAAGCGAGCAGATACTCATTGAACAACGGGCGGGCAACGGACCCAACGGCTCCGTACTGAGCCATCTGAGTCACGGCATAACCTTTCGGCACAGCGAAATGTGCCTCAATGTGCGTACGCGAGATCGTCATGATCTCCGCCAGCATTGCGATTCCGATAACCGCGGCCACGAACACCGGTAGTTTGCCGCGCCCGTCCGCTATCTCGGACGGATGGCCAAGATTCAGCAACATGACAACGAAGAGAAACACCACCATGATTGCGCCCGCATAGACAAGCACCTGCATCACGCCGATGAACTGCGCATCCAGCAGGACGTACAGTGCCGCGAGCGAAAACATGGTATTGACGAGCCAGAGCGCCGCCGTAACAGGACTCTTGCGAGTCACGAATGCGAGCGCCGATGCGATCGAGACCACCCCGAAGAAATAGAAGTGGAACATGTAAAAGAGCGAATAATGTTCTCCCATCATTCGCCCCTTGGATCTTCAGGGTCCCACATCTCGCACACAGGATGCGTTTGCGATGTCAGCCGCTCCAGATCGTAAACGAATCCGGCTCTGCTGTATTCGGAATTCTCGTAATGACGCCCAACGTGAATCGCTTCTTCGGGGCAAACTTCCTGGCAGTATCCACAAAAGATGCAGCGGAATTCGTCGATCTCGAAAACGAGGGGATAACGATTTCCGTTTTCATCTTCGCCCGGAATAAGCTTGATACAATTCGCCGGGCAAACAGTGGGACAAAGTCCGCACGCCACACACTTTGCTTTTCCCGTCTCGGTCGTGAGCATGCGGTGCGTACCGCGCCAGCGGGGCGAGAGACCCCACTTCTGCTCGGGGTACTGGACGGTGACTTTGTCCGCGAACAGGTGCTTGAACGTGAGGCCCATCCCCTTGATGGTCGCGCGGATGTAACTCACGTCTTCAATTGGGCGGTCGAGAACCTTTACGCCGATCGGCATCAGTCAGTAGCTCCAGCCGAGAGTGGGGACCGTGAAGCCGCGCTCTTGAGACGGGCGAGCTGATCGGCCCTCGACCTGGCGTAAGACGGGCTGATGATTCGGCCACGATCCAGAATTGCAAAAACCAGAACGACCAGCACCATGTTCACGGCACCGAGAATCGAGCTGTACATTGCTCCGCGCCTTATTCCAGCGCTGTCGAGAGCGAGGATCACAGCGGCGATGATAACGATGTACGAAAGCGCGAGCGGCAGCATGAAACGCCAGCCGAGCGACATGAGCTGATCGTACCTGAATCGCGGAAGGGTCCAGCGAATCCAGATGTAGAAGAACAGGAAGAACAAAGTCTTCGCGAGAAAAATCACAATCGAGAGCAGCGTCAGCCAGCCGCTGAACGGCCCGACGTTGTCGCGGCCCGTAAACGGCACGTCCCATCCGCCGAAAAACAACGTGACCATCAGGGCGCTCGCCGTGATCATGTTGCAATACTCGGAAATCGGAAACAGCGAGAATTTCATCGCGCTGTATTCGGTATGATATCCGGCGATGAGCTCCGATTCTGCCTCGGGAAGATCGAATGGAAGCCGGTTGGTCTCGGCGAAAGCGGCAACAAGAAAAATGAAAAAAGCGATCGTCAGGTTCACGACGTTCCATCCGCCGTACGCCTGCTGGTTGACGATAGTGTTCAGCGTAACGTTGCCCGCAAGCAGCAGCACCGGGATCGTGGACATGCCCATCGAGATCTCATAGGAGATCATCTGTGCGCTCGACCTCAGCCCGCCGAGCAACGCGTACTTGTTGTTCGACGACCAGCCGGCGAGGACAATCCCGTACACTCCGAGCGACGAGATCGCGAGGATGAAAAGAAATCCAACCGGCAGGTCCGCCACGATCATCGGAATGAGACCCCATCGTGTCGGCAACGGCGCCCCGAACGGAATTACGGCGACCGTGGTGAGCGCTGGGATGAATGCGAGGATCGGCGCGAGGATGAAGATCGGCTTATAGGCGGCAGCCGGATAAGTCTCTTCTTTCATGAAATTCTTGACGCCGTCAGCCGCCGGCTGAAGCCACCCGCCGCGCCCTCCTACCCGATTCGGACCGTGACGATTCTGGATCCACGCTGAGACCTTTCTCTCTGCGAGAGTCAGGAGCGCAGCACCGACCATATATACAGTGAACACGATGATCATCTTGATCAGCGTGAAGATTATGAATGCTCCAGCGCCGGTTGATGGCAGCTGCGGATCTGCCACCTGGAGGAGCGCGGCGATGTGCATCATCGCGCTGCTCCGGCCGCTTCTGCGTTCATCACGGGCAGCCCGCGCATTCCAAGCGTGTCGTACGACAGGCCCGAGAATTCCGGCTTACGCGCAGCGAGATCAGCGAACACATCGGACGGCAGAAAGAACGAATCCTGCTGGCCAAGCGCGCCGAGCAGATCGCCGAGCACGAGCCAGCTTGGACGTGCCTGACCTGGTGCCGCCTTCGCCTGCGTGAATCGCTGTACTCGTCCGCGAAGATTCGTGAACGTTCCCTCTTCTTCGGTGAAGTTGGAGATCGGAAGAACCACGACAATGTTTTCCAACCCTTGAGGAACAGCCGTGCCGATGACGATGATCGTTTTTGCCTTCGCGGCGGCTTCGACAGCCATTCCGCGAAGGTCGTCGTCCGCAATCACGAGCACGTCATCCGAACCGAGCTCATCGAGCGGTGAATCGGATCGTGTGTACCCGAGCAGTTCGGCGCCGTGCACGTTGGCTGCACGATCACGCCGAAGAGCGAGGTCCTCAACGCCGGGCAACGGCGCTTCCTCACCCGTGGCAACCCTAAAGACACCGTTGCCGCCTTTTCGCTCGAGCAACCGCGTGAGCAGAAAAAGGGCTTCGTTCGAGAGCATCGGTGAGACAAGGACAAACGGCTTGGCGTTGCGAAGTAAATCGGCCGCCGCGTGAGTAGCGACATCCCAGTCAGCCGCAACGAGTCCGCTTACAGTGCGAACCATTGGCAATTCTGCGCGGTCCTGGCGATTCATCCATCGATAGTTCAGCCGCCCATAGTCGCACATGAAGAACTTATTGACGTCGTCATTGGGCCGTGGCTTGAGGCGCGCAACGCTATTGTCGCGCACCTCGATCATCATGTTGCATCCCTGCGTGCAGTTCGGGCAAATAGACGCCGCGCGATCGAGTTCCCATGCACGCGCCTTGTTCAGGAAATCCTTTGAAAGCAACGCGCCAACCGGGCAAAGATCGATAACGTTTGCTGCCCACGGATGGGTCAGATCTTTCCCTTCGAACTTCCCAATCAGCGCACGGTCGCCACGTTCGCTCACGTTCAGGACAGTGTCGTGAG
>JANYKY010000385.1 GCA_025357975.1 Gemmatimonadaceae bacterium | reverse complement strand
ATAGTTGCTATCTGGAAGGTTGAGCCGATGACCATCGGCTCGGGTCGAACAACGATGGCGGAATCAGCTCATTAACATGAACGTTCTCGTACTCTTCCTTGAAGTACGGCTTACCGTCGCGCAGTGACACGAACTCGTGCGCAACAGGAAATCCGTCAACGTCCCTGTAATCGTTAACGTGAGTATCGGTGACAAGCGATTTTTCACCGCGCTTCTCGCGCTGAATCAATCGCACGAGCACGAGCTTGTCAGCGTCAATCCACACCTGACTCGACTCGAGATCATCCTTGTCGGCACCGATGACATACACACGCTTCTTATCGAGCCTGTCTTCCCGAAATTTGGCCAGGTCGATCTTCAGAGAATCGAGCCGCCGGGCGGTTACCGCCGGCGGAATTGCGTAGACGTCGGCAGTCAGCATCAGAATTGCCTGAATCGCATGGCGCGTATCGACCCGCCTCCCACCGTCGAACGTCGTGACCTTGTTGTTCACGATGAGGAGCCCGCTTTTGGACGTGAGCGGCTCGAAGTCAATTCGCAAACGGCCCGGCACCGAAAGATTTTCAACCCACCGGGATTTCTGCTCGCCGCCCGACTGCGTATAGAAAGTGTTTGACTGCGCGAACCGAAGCGTATGATACCAGTTCTCAGCATACTTGCTATGCATCGCAGAGATGAGATCCCGTGACGTTGCCACTCGCGGGCCACTCGGAACTTCTTCGGGCGCGGGCGCCCCGGCCGGAACCACACCATGTGAACACGCGGCCACAGAGCATACAAGAAGCAATGCCAGCCGCGACGATGTCAGGCGGGAGTAACGCAAGAATATCGGTTTCATTATCAGTTACCTGCCTGATGGTTCTCGCTCTGTGCGTAGTAAATGCCGTTGAACAGGAAGCGAAAGGCACCGTGAGTCTGACCCCGGAAATGCACCTCGGGTCCATAGAGAACGACGCTTCCCTTGCCCAGGGGACCAACAACTATCTCGGAGGCGCCATCGAGCGCTTTCTGCCCCCACGCCCAGCCGCTGCGCAAAGGGGTTGCACCCTCGAACCAGGCTACTGAAGTCACTCCAGCCGATTTTGCTGACGGAAGCATTCGAAACGCCGGGTAGTTGTCAAAATAAATATCGGTCGGCGAATGCAGGCCCCATGCGATTGCATTGGCCGTATCAACAGCGACGGACAACACCGAACCCGGAACGTAGTACTTCGAACGCAGCAGCTCTTTTCCGCTGCTGTCTACCAACGCATTCGCAACAGGCATCTCCAGATTGTATCCAATCCGCGATGCATCACCAAGCGCGAGCAGCGTTCCGCCATTCTCAACGAACGATCGAATGCGAGGAAGCGATTTCGTGGCCGTAATTCTCCCAAGATGGGATCTCCACTCAGCAGGAATTTTTTCCGGCTGAATTCTCGACTCGAAGCTTCTGCCGATCGTGTCGGTGACAAACGTCGCTCCGTCTGGAAGAATCAACACGTCGTACTTCGACGAAAGGTCACCGTTGTCGATGTCGTTGGCGTAAACCACTTCGTATGGAAACTCGAACTGGTCGAACACGAAACGCATCCATCCCGAGGACGTCGATCCGCCGTACACGTCCCACAATGCAATTCGTGGGATGTGAAGGCGCGACGCGCCCGGAATCAACGCGGCTGAAACAGGCGCGAACGTAACTCCTCGCTCCTTTGCCACAGTCCTCGCGATCACATCCGTCGCCGGAGTAACACGAACCAGGAATGAGCCAGCGGGCATTGTCGCACCGCCAATGTTGACCGCATGCGGCAGGGTATACACTTCCTGCCCCGCCTTCATCAGCCGGTTGGCGGCCGCGAATGCGTCATTGGTACCGCGCGTCCACGTGTACCACGTAACTGGAGGACGAGCCATGCCAGCGGGCAAGGTTTCAACGCGCAGTCCGACTGTTCCGGCAGGTACTGGAGCAAAGCCGCTCAGCTTCTCAAATGGGCCACTGAACGGATCGAGAATTCTATCCGCTTTCACTCCCATCATATAAGTCAGCGTCCATCCTGCATTATCGTACGGTGGAGTCGGTGGCCCGCCAGGATACGGAATGTCATCGGGATGATGCTGGGGCTCGAACATATCCATCACATGCGGACGGAACGCCTGCGCTGTCATTACGACATACGAGCCGCTCGGATAGGTCTTCCCTGCAATGTTGAACGCGACTGTGGCGCGCTCGACGTCGATGCCGGTCTTTACCAGCGTGTTGACGAACTTTACCGCTGTCGGAAAGTCTTCCTGGTCGGACGGTATTATGTATCCGCGCGGATCACGCTGCGCCTGCTGATGCAGGATCTTCATATAATCGGCAGTCGATTCCTGCTTTTTCGCTGCGCGATTGCGGTCGAACTCACCCGTGACCTGCGCGACCTTGTCGGGCGTCAACGTCCACGTATCGGTACTTCCACGTTCGATCGAATTTTTTCCCATTCGATACGCATTGAAAAGGAAATCCTCACGGTACTTCGACGCGACATCCATGACTGCGCGATTGGCTGACAGCTCGTAGGCAATCGACTGCGCGAAATGCCACGGCTGCGGCATGATCGGATAAGGAAGACTCCCGCTCGGCAAGAGCTTATCCGGGACAAGCGTGATCTCCATCGGAGTTGGATTCCCGATGGTCTCGGTGAGCAGCCCGATCATGTTGTGGAAGTAAACGGTGGTGCGAAGGCCGCCGTTCCACCACGTGGAGTAAGGCGATCCTGATCGCATCGTTGCACCGGGCTTTCTTTCCTGAAGAAACCGGCTGTGAATTGCCGCGCCGACCAGATCGATCCCGACGGGAATGAGCGGATCCAGATTGTAGTTGAACGGGTCGCGAAACGGCGGAGCAAACAGAACGGTTCCCGGCGGCCCCGTCTGGTGATGATTGTAGACGATATGTGGATACCACGCGCGGTAGAGAATACTGTCGACCGCCTGGGTTTCAGGCTGCGACGCCATGTACGAATCGCGGTTGTTATCGTGGCCCGCGTATTTCTGGTAGAGATGTGGCAGGCCAGCCGTCGATCGGTCAGACGCGATTGGTGCTCGCATGTACCAATCCGAGACAAAATCCATCCCGTCAGGGTTTACAAGCGTCGCGAGCAGAATGTCGTCATGAAGAAACCGCATCGTCTCGGCGTCATTTCTGCTGACCATCTCATATACGAACTCGACAAGCTGCTGAGCGCCCAGAACTTCCGACGCGTGCAGACCTCCGTCGATCCACACAACGGCCTTGCCCTCGTGCGCGAGCGCGTGCGCCTGATCGTCAGTCAGATCGTGTGCGTGGGCGAGCCTCGACACAATCTCCTGATACCGGCCAAGCTTCCTGAAATTCTCCGGCGCTGTGATGATCGCCATATACATCGGCCGGCCTTCAGCCGTCGTGCCAATGCGCACCATCCGCATTCGATCGGATTGCTGATCCAGCTTCGTCCAGTAATCGGTAAGCTGCTTGTAGTTCGCGAGGAAATAGTCGTCGCCGATGTTATGACCAAACTCTTGCAGAGGAGATGTAATTCTTGCCTGAGCCGGGATCGCCGAAGACAGCCCGGTACACGCGGCAACAAAGAGAGCAACAAAGCGGAGCTTCATTCGATGGTTTGCGGGAAAGAGAACGGGCATTCTTTTCGGAAAGCTACGCAGCCAAATCTCGCCCCGAAACCGTTGCGGAAGCGGCGAGGAGCACTCCGGTCAGGACGATGGCGCCCCCGGCAATCGTCGCAGCGGACGGGATCTGCCTGATGGCCGGAATCAGTGCACCGAGGATTGTTGCGCCGAGCGGCTCGCCAAGCACGATGAGGTTGACCACGTAAGCTGGCATGTACTTGAGGGCCCAGTTCAGCCCGGTATGGCCCAGAAGCATTGGGCCGATCGCGAGTCCGGCGAAGATTCCTATCTCGCGACCTGGCTGAGGAGCAAGGTGGACACCTGTTGTCCATGCCATCAACAGGAGTGCGATTGCGCATGCCCCGTAGCAGAGTCCAACGTACGACCAGATGCCGTATTTGATACGCAGATGCCGGCCAATCGTATAATAGATCGCCGCCGTAAATGCGGCCGACACGGCAAGCAGGTTCCCGAGCAATGCGCTGGCCGGTTTACCCGCCGAGTGATCCAGCCATGCGGGAATCGCGATGACCATCGCACCGAGTACCGCGAGGGTGATTCCCAAAACCTGCCGGCGCGATGGCGTCTCGTGGAGGAAGATCGACGAGATCCCAATGACGATCGGCGGCTGGAGACTCACCAGCGTCACTGACGCAGCGATTGTAGTGAGGTGGATCGACGTGTTCCAGGCCCAGAAGTGAAACGCGAGAGCGACTCCAGCGGCGCCTGCAAGCGCTATTTCAGCGAGCTTGAGTTGTCTCCATTCTCGCCACTGTCCAGACAGGAGCAGCGCTACCGCGACGATGATGAGGGAGAAAGCGAGTCGCCAGACCGCGATTGCGAGTGGGTCAGCGGCGGACAATCGGACGAGTGGCCCGGCGAACGAGATACCGACCAACGCCGCGGCAAGTACCCATCCCGGCGAGAATCGAGTCGCCGGGGAATTCGTGGAGTTTTCGATGCCGGAATTCACCGGCGGCAAGCTACTCCTGCGGAGTTGTGTTCGACACCGCCATGATGTCGCGCGCAGCCTGATTGCGGGCTGCCATCACCTTTGTAGAGTACGAATAGCATCCCGGCGTATTGCGACCGGTCACGCATCCGTTGTAGCGCTGAAGCGCAACATTCAAACTCGGCGCATTCTTGATTGCGTCGGCGAGCACACTCACACCATGGCAGATATTGCCTTCGATGCTGTAGAGATCTGTCGAATCGCAGCCCCACTGGCCGCGATGAAAAGGCATCACCTGCATAAGGCCGCGAGCACCCATGAAACTGCGAGCTTTCGGATTCAACGTATTGTCCTCGACGAGCATCACGCCGAGCAGCAGGCTCGGATCGATCTGTTTTCTCTTGCTCTCGCTGACGACTGCCTGAGCAATCCGGTCAGCGTTATCACCGTCACTCGTGTAGTGGCGAAGCACCTGCCCGATGCGAAACGCTTCCTCGCTCGGCGTCACTGCACCGACAACCGCCGCCGGAAGCTTGAGCAGGGCGACCGGACTCGTGTACTTCGGATGTTGCTGTTGAATCGTCCAGACAGAGCCGCCGATGAGCAAAGCGACGAGCGAGACTGCATGAAAAAATGGAACCATGTATCGGCGCCACCACGGGCGGAACAGGTTGGTGACCTGGTCTCGCGTGGTCACGATCTTGAGGCTGGTCTTTCCCTCTTCAACATGGGAAAGTCCTCCGTCAGGCCGCTGGTACAAGCACTCCTCCCTTTCCGTCGGAAAATGCCCTCCCGAGGCGATTCGCAAACCGCTCGAGGGCAGCAAAGTCTTTCTCGAATACCTGATATTCTGCAGCCGTCGTGGGGAGCCGATGATGTAACCCCTCCGACCCTGCTGCCGGTTTCTTGAGCTGCTTCCTGCCCTTCACGAGCTCCGCCCCATGCGACTCGGCGAAACTCCACATGCGCCTTCCAATCTGAGAGTTCGTCAACGGGCAATCCGGATAGCGTGCCCGGATGTACCGTATGAAGTACTCGTTATCGACGATACGCTTGCCCGCCGGAACCTCGCCAATGACGGCAGGGTCGACTGCGGTGTCGAGCGAAACACGGAGCTCGACGCCAAGGACAGATGCGATCTGCCGCAGCAGGTCGAGCGAGACGTTGTAGTGATCGTCGTGCTCGATGTTGCGGATTGTTGACGGTGATACTGGAACGGTGAGTTGTGCTGCAACGTCTTCTCTCCGGAGTCCACGCTGTTTGCGGAGGCGCTCCAGATCACGGCCGATCCAGTCGGTCATTTCCTGCCTTTGATCCTACGTTATTCGGTAACTGCGTTGACTAACTACGTAATACAGTAACCCCGTTAACGCGATAGTACAAGACCATTTGCCTGCGGGCGTTGGGTGCGGGTGGCGGGAGTCGGGTATCTCATGCCGGTGTCCTCTCTTTCTATCCTTTTTTCCGTTTTCCGCTGTCCGTGTCCGTAGTCCGTTGTCGGTACCCCGTCTCCGGTACGCGTGCGCGATGCTCCGTCACCCGGATTTTGTTTTTGCAGGCTTTCTCCCCATCCGGGATACCGATAATCGGGCATGCGCACCGGCAGCGGGGCACCGAAAACAGAAAACGGACACGGACAGCGGAAGGCGGACGGCGGG
>JANYKY010000452.1 GCA_025357975.1 Gemmatimonadaceae bacterium | reverse complement strand
TGCGTCGCGTCGGCACTCAGTGCTTTACTCTCCAACGCACGTGCCACAGCTCTCTTCTGGTGCGAGAGCCATGGCATCACAATTAGCGAGGCAAACGTCTCTCTGCGCATTCCTCTCGGCAATTGCCCTGGTTGGGGTCGGCCTCAACGGTTTCTTCGGGATGTGGTGGGCAGACCCGGTCGCGGCGCTCGTGATGGTTCCAATAATTGCACGTGAAGGCGTGCAGGGGTTGCGCGACAAACATTGTGACGACGGGTGTTGAAGTGGCGGCGGTGATCATTCCGTATCCGCACATCCCGTCGGAGATTTTCTCGATCGGGCCGATCGCGCTGCGATGGTACGCGGTCATGTACATCGTCGGATTCGCCGTCGGGTACCAGATTGTGATGTCGCGAATAAGGCGCCGTGAGAGCCCGCTCACGAAAGAGCAGCTCGACAACCTCTTGAGTTATCTCGTCGTCGGCATGCTGATCGGTGCCCGGCTCACCTACGTATTTGTCTACGACGCAAAGGCCTATGCTGCGCATCCATGGCAGGCGTTTGCAATTTGGAATGGCGGCCTCTCCTTCCACGGAGCCATCGTAGGGATTGGCGTCGCATGCCTGATCTTTGCACGCCGGGAAAAGCTTGCATTTCTATCTGTCGCCGACACAGTCGTACTGGCCGGAACGCCTGGGCTTTTTTTCGGCCGGCTTGGAAACTTCATCAATGGAGAGCTGTACGGACGGCCGAGCAACGTTCCCTGGGCAATGATTTTTCCCGGCGACCGCCTTCACGTGCCGCGTCACCCTTCACAACTATATGAAGCAATGGCGGAAGGTCTTGTACTCGCCCTGATTATCTGGTGGCTCGACCGCCGATCACGGGCAAGAGGCTGGTATCGCCCCGGGCTTCTCACCGCAGCGTTTCTCGTCGGCTACGCGATGATTCGTTTCCTGCTGGAGTTTACGAGAGAGCCGGACTCTCAGCTGGGTTTGATCGCCGGACCGTTCAGCATGGGCCAAGTACTCTCCGCGATCATGCTCGCCGTTGGCCTGACGGGGTTCGGCCTGATTCTCGGTCGGCAACCTCGCGAATCCGAACGAGGTTGAGACGAGTTCTGCTGTCAGCTTTACTGCATCACGTCATGCGCAGATGCTCTAACGGCCAGTGAACGTTGTTTCCATAGAGAGTAGATCGCAGGAATAACCAGCAGCGTGAGCACTGTGCTCGTGATCATTCCACCGACCATTGGCGCCGCGATCCGCTTCATCACATCTGCGCCCGTGCCCTCACTCCACAAGATTGGTAACAAGCCGGCCATGATCGCCGTGACAGTCATCATCTTGGGCCTCACGCGCTCGACTGCACCTTCCTCCACCGCAGCATCCACATCCTGAAGGCTGAGCATCGTCCCCGACTCTTTTTTCGCTGCGAATGCCTGGTCCAGATACAGCAGCATGATTACCCCCGTTTCTGCAGCCACACCCGCCAGCGCGATGAACCCGATCGCAACAGCAACACTCAGATTGTAGCCGAGCATCGACATCAACCACACACCGCCAATGAGTGAGAACGGGAGCGAGAGCATCACGATCGCACTCTCTGCAACACTCCTGAAGTTCAGAAACAGGAGAAGGAAGATCACGATCAGCGTGATTGGTACCACAAAGAGCATTCGGTGCTTCGCTCGCTGTAGCGATTCAAATTGCCCTGACCACTCGATATGATATCCGGGAGGCAACTTCAACCGTGAAGCGAGCAGCTGCTTACCTTCGGCTACGTAACCGCCGATGTCTCGCCCCATTACGTCGACGTAAACGATGTTGTTCAACAGCGCATTCTCCGACTTGATAAGCGTCGGCCCCGATGCGACACCTATTCGGGCCAACTCGCTGAGGCGGACAGACGCACCGGACGGAGTGGAGACAAGCACTTCGCCGATCTGCTCGGGACTTTCGCGCAGTCCTCGCGGATAGCGAACGAGCACGCTATAGCGCTCACGTCCGGAAATCACCTCGCCTGCATCAGCACCACCAACAGCGGAGCTCAGCGCCGCCTGCACGTCGTCGTCGCTCATTCCGTAACGCGCCGCCGCGCTGCGATCAACATCTACATTGAGATAACGGCCACCGACAGCGCGCTCGGCGAACACGGAGTTCGTTCCCTTAACGGATGGCAACAGGCCTTCTATCTGTTTCCCGATTCGGTCCAGCTCTGCCAGGTCTGGGCCGAAGACTTTAATTCCAACAGGAGTCTTGATTCCCGTGGTGAGCATATCGAGACGGTTCTTGATCGGCATCGACCACATGTTCGCCACACCGGGAGTCCGCACTGTAGCGTTGGCCTCGCTGACGAGTGAGTCGTACGTCACTCCCGGCCGCCAATCTTTTCGATCTTTCAGTGTGGCAATCGTCTCGATCATCGACATCGGCGCCATGTCTGTCGCTGACTCAGCTCTGCCAATTTTGCCCAGCACCGTTTCCACTTCCGGAATTCGCGCGAGCGCCGCGTCGCGTTGTTGCAGAACGGCCTTCGCCTGAGCGCTTCCGATTCCTGGGAAAAGAGAAGGCATGTCCATCATGCTGCCTTCGTTCAGCGGCGGCATGAATTCGCTGCCGAGGCGCATCGCAGGAATGGCCGTCACGATGAGTAACAGCACAGCAACTGCAATCGTGGGCCAGCGATGGCGCAACACAAGCTCGATGGCCGGTCTGTAGGCGCGAATCAGTGCTCTGTTGACTGGGTTCGACGATTCGGGCCTTACTCCGCGCTTGATGAAGAGCCGCATCATAACGGGGACAACTGTTATCGACAGCAGCGCCGCGGATGCCATCGATAAGGTTTTTGTCCACGCAAGCGGCTTGAACAATCGACCCTCCTGTTCGCCGAGCGCGAAGACCGGCACAAATGACAGCGTAATGATGAGCAGCGAAACGAACAGCGCTGGTCCCACTTCCTGCGCTGCCTCCGTCACCAGCCGCCAATGCGGAATGTTGGTCTTGTCTCTCTCGTTTCGCTCGATGTGCTTGTGCAGATTTTCTACCATCACGATCGCCGCGTCGATCATCGCGCCGATCGCAATGGCGATGCCGCCGAGTGACATGATGTTGGCGGTGATTCCAAGCCCCCGCATGGCAAGAAGTGCCATCAGGACACCGAGGGGCAAAGTCAAAATTGCCACGGCACCGCTGGCAAAGTGCAGCAGAAATACAAGCGCGACAATCGCGACGATAATTGACTCTTCAACCAGTTTCTCGCGAAGATTTGTAATTGCCCGATCGATCAGACCTGAACGGTCGTAACCTTCGACGAACGTCACTCCGTGCGGCAGGCCCGGCTCGAGAGTCTTGAGTCGCTCTTTGACGCTGTTGATGACGGCTTTCGGATTTTCGCCGTATCGCATCACAACCCAGCCGGTGACCACTTCGCCTTTGCCGTTAAGATCGGAAATTCCTCTGCGTTGGTCGGGGCCGATCTGGACGTTCGCTACGTCCCCGACTGTAATCGGCGTGCCACCGGTTGCTGCACCAATCGACACGGCGCGGATCTGGTCAAGACTCGAAAAACGTCCCCGCCCGCGAACGACATATTCGGACCCGCCCATCTCGAGCACTCTCGCTCCGACATCAGCGTTAGAGCCACGCACCGCGGTGACCACAGTTGAGAGCGGAATGTTGTAGGAGAGAAGGCGGGCAGGGTCGACTTCAACCTGATATTGCTTTTCAAATCCGCCGAACGATGCGATTTCGGCGACTCCATGGACGGCCGTCAATGCGGGCTTCACCGTCCAATCCTGAATCGCGCGCAACTCAGCGAGATTCAGGCGGCCCGTTGTGTCGGCGAGTATGTATTGCATCACCCAGCCAACACCCGTCGCATCGGGACCAAGCGTAGTCATCGCCCCCTGAGGAAGTTTACGCGCCGCGCCATTCAGATACTCGAGCACGCGTGACCTCGCCCAATACAAGTCCGTACCGTCCTCGAACACGACGTAAACAGCGGACAGGCCAAATTGGCTCATGCCCCGCACGAACTTGATTTTTGGTACTTTCAGAAGCTCAGTTTCAAGAGGATACGTGACCTGATCCTCTACCAGTTGAGGTGGCTGTCCAGCCCAGTCGGTCATGACGATCACCTGCGCGTCCGACAGATCAGGAATTGCGTCCA
>JANYKY010000233.1 GCA_025357975.1 Gemmatimonadaceae bacterium | reverse complement strand
CGACGGTCAGGGTATTCGCGCCGACCGACCGCCCGAAAGTGTCGTTGTTGTCCGAAGACGCAAATCGACGAGAAGACCGACCGAATAAACGCCGACAATCGATTATATTTCAGGGTGCCAAAAGCCGAATTCAATCTTCAGGCGCCGTTTCAGCCGGCAGGCGACCAACCTCGTGCGATTGCGGAGCTGAGCGCCGGCCTCGAGCGTGGCGATCGCTTCCAGACCCTCCTCGGCGTCACCGGGTCGGGAAAAACGATGACGATTGCCAATGTCATCCGGAATTTCGGCAAGCCGACGCTCGTCCTTTCGCATAACAAAACGCTCGCGGCGCAGCTCTACGGCGAGATAAAAAGCTTCTTTCCGAATAACGCGGTCGAATACTTCATCTCGTATTACGACTACTATCAGCCGGAAGCGTACGTGCCGACCACTGACACGTATATAGAGAAAGACGCGTCCATCAACGAAGACATCGACCGGCTGCGTCTTCGCGCGACCTCCAGTCTCATGGAGCGTGAAGATGTCATCATAGTCGCGACCGTCTCCGCCATTTACGGACTCGGCGATCCTCGGGCGTATCGCGAGCACATGGTGACGTTGACCAAGGGCCAGCATATCGCGCGCGATGAAATCCTCAGATCGCTCGTCAAAATCCAGTATTCGCGCAATGACGTGATGTTCGACCGCGCAACATTCCGCGTGCGTGGCGACACCGTCGAAATTCTCCCGGCGTACGAAGAACAAGGCGTTCGCGTCGAGATGTGGGGCGACGAGATCGAGCGTATCTCGAAGATCAACCCGCTCACTGGAGAAGTGATCGCCGACCTCGCAAAAACTGCGATCTATCCGGCGAAGCACTTCGTGACCTCGCGCCCAACGATCCAGCGAGCGGTAGAGCTGATCCAAACCGAGCTCGGCGAGCGGCTCTCGGAGTTGCGCACTACCGGCAAGCTCCTCGAAGCACAGCGTCTTGAATCGCGCACAAATTTCGACATCGAGATGATGCTCGAAATCGGAACGTGCGCCGGAATCGAAAATTATTCGCGTCATCTTTCAGGACGTACTGCAGGCGAAAGACCGGCGTGCCTGTTCGATTACTTCCCGGAAGATTTTCTCGTCGTGATCGACGAAGCGCACGTGACGCTTCCGCAGATCGGCGGAATGTTCAACGGCGACCGCGCAAGAAAACTTACGCTGGTTGATTACGGTTTCCGTCTTCCGAGTGCACTCGACAACCGGCCGTTGATGTTCGACGAGTTTCTGTCGCTCACGCCGCGCGCGATCAATGTTTCAGCGACTCCGGGCGAGATCGAGCTGAGGCTGTCGGAGGGAGTCGTTGTCGAGCAGATCATTCGACCAACCGGGCTCGTCGATCCGGAGATCGACATCCGCCCGGTTCGCGGCCAGGTCGACGATCTTCTCGGTGAGATTCGCCTTCGCGAACAGAAAGGTGAACGCGTTCTCGTCACGACGCTCACCAAGCGGATGGCGGAAGATCTTACGGACTACATGCAGCAGATGGGCGTCCGCGTGCGCTACATGCACTCCGACATCGACGCCATCGAACGAATGGAAATCATCCGCGGCCTGAGGCTCGGCGAATTCGATGTCTTGATCGGCATCAACCTGCTGCGAGAAGGCCTGGATCTTCCGGAGGTTTCGCTCGTCGCGATTCTCGACGCAGATCAGGAAGGATTTTTGCGGAGCGACAGGTCACTCATTCAGACTGTCGGACGTGCGGCCAGGCATCTCAATGGACGCGCGATCTTTTATGCGGATCGCATTACGGGGTCGATGGAGCGCGCGATGGAAGAGACAAAGCGCCGCCGCGAGACGCAGCGCGCACACAACATCGAGCACAACATCACGCCGTACAGCGTCGTGAAAAGCACCGACCAGGTGCGGTTCATTACGCGTGTTGCTGATGCACGCGAAGGTAGCGAAGCTCGTGGTGCAGAGCAGGCGCGTCGTGTTGCGGAACAAGCTCCGAAGTACGGCGGCAAGGATGGCCCGACTCTCATTGCCGAGCTCGAGCAGGAAATGAAAGTCGCCGCCGCGAACCTCGACTTCGAAAGCGCCGCTCGGCTTCGCGATCAGTTGTTCGAGGTCAAGGCCAAAGCGGATGGATCGAGAAGCCGGTCGCGTGGAGCGTTCGCTGGAATTCGGATCGAGCGTTAATGCGTACGCACCATCATGTGCTGCCGCCGCGAGCCGGAGCCGGTCATCTGGCGCTCGACGAGTCAGAGCTTCGGCAATGGGGAATCGACCTCGGCGCATCGTGCACTCCGCCAATCATTATTTCTCTGACGGGTGAGCTCGGCGCGGGAAAAACCACGCTGGCCCAGTCGATTTGCGCGGGATACGGTGTAACCGAGCCGGTGACGAGTCCGACGTACAATCTTGTCCATCGGTACGAAGCGCCCAGGTCCGCCGTTTTTCACATCGATCTGTATCGGCTCGAAAAGGAGTCCGATCTTACGAACATCGGATGGGACGAGATTATTGCCGACAGAGCGCTGGTAATTGTCGAGTGGCCGGAGAGAGCGGGCAATCGCATGCCCGATGGCCATCTCCACATCGACCTGCAATATTCGGCTGATGATCCGGCACGTCGCGTTCTTCTCGCCGGCTGATGTCTGAGTACACGCTAGCGTTGGATGGGTCAACGTATTCGGGCAGCGTCGCCCTGATCCGGGGACGAGAAATAATCGAGGAGCGCTCGCTTCCTGAGAGCGGAATTCCCGCGCGGGGACAACGCGGTGAAGATTTTATGCCGATGGTCGTCGAGTGTCTTTCCGCGGCGAGCGTCGAGCCGCGAGACCTAGCGCGCGTGGTTTGCGGGGCGGGGCCTGGAAGTTTCACGAGCCTTCGGATTGCCGCGTCGATCGCGAAGGGAATTGCAGTCGGCGCAGGGTGCCCGCTTTTCGCCGTCTCATCGCTGCTCTTGATCGTCGCCGCCTCGGACCTCCCCGATGGCAGTTACTTGTCAGTCATTTCTGCGATGCGTGCAGAAAGCTACGGTCTCGATGTTGTCGTCAGCGGCAACGTCTTCACTGGAAATGGACCTGTTCGTTTGCTGCCCGTGGCGACTATCGCTGACGAGGCTTCGCACGGAGGCTCGATCGCCGTTGGTCCGGATGTCGGTGACGCGCTTAAACCGCGCGCGAAAGGAGTTGCCCTGCTGCTCGACCAGTTGCTCGTTGCCGGACCATGTGAGGTGCGAAGCTGGGAACCCGATTATGGACGATTGGCCGAGGCGCAGGTGAAGTGGGAGACGGCGCATGGGCGTCCGCTTGTGGTGAATGCTTGAGCCGCGCTTCGCTTGATGTGAGGGCAAGCGACGTCAGCTTGAGGGCGGCGTGCGTGACCGATATGGGCGCGATTGCGGCAATTGAGCGCATGTCATTTGGGGACCCTTGGTCGCAGGCTGATTTTGAGGCTTTGCTGTCATCCGGTCACACTATCTTTCTGGTTGCGCTGAGCGCCGGGGACGATGCCATTGCGGGCTACGTTGTGGCTCACGCGGTCGTGGACGAGGCGGAGATTCTGAACGTTGCGGTGAGCCCGGACCTGCGTGGAACGGGCATCGGCGGAGCTCTTCTTGATGCCGCGCTATCTGAGGTGGAGAGACGCGGAGCATTGTCGGTGTTTCTCGAGGTCCGTTTGTCGAATGCGGCTGCGCGCGCGCTGTACGGGTCGCGTCGTTTCGTTGAATTGTCGCGAAGAAAAGGCTACTACCGCAATCCGTCCGAGGACGCGCTTGTCATGCGACGGGCAGTAATTGGGTGATTGCGGCGGTTCGTGGTGACGGCCTGTCGTTTTAGTGGTTTACAATTGAAGGCAAGCGTATGAACCCTCGCCGGGAGGCAATGTGAGTCGCAGTGTGAACAAGGTGACGTTGATTGGAAATCTGGGAAACGAGCCTGAAGTGAAAACGTTAGCGAACGGCAGCAAGGTCGCGACGTTTTCGATGGCAACCAGCAGGTCGTGGAGCGGCGTAGGCGGTGAAAAGCAGGAAAAGACGGAGTGGCACCGCTGTGTGGCCTGGAATGCGAAGACTGGTGGAACCGGTCTCGCCGATGTGGTGGAGAAGTACTGCCGCAAGGGTGAGCGCGTGTTCGTCGAGGGCTCGATCGAGTACGGGCAGTACAAGGATAAGGAAGGCCAGACCCGCTACACGACGGAGATCAAGGTTCGCGAGCTGATGCTTCTCGGTGGCGGCAAAGGTGGCAGCGATTTCGATTCCGATTCGGACGGC
>JANYKY010000232.1 GCA_025357975.1 Gemmatimonadaceae bacterium | reverse complement strand
TGTATTCAAAGGTAGTTACAGTTTTGTAGTTGCAGCTATGTAGTTCCAGCGATGCGGCGACTACTCTCTTCATGCGAATCGGACCCCGAGTTAGATTGAGAAATGCAGCTGACCGAAGTCGAAGTACTGCGCCTGGGCCTCGACCGATCAAACAACTCGTACGTCGTCATCCTGCGGGAAAAGGGCGGAGAGCGGCTGCTTCCCATATGGATTGGGCAGCCGGAGGCGGAATCGATCGTCATCGAGATGAGCAAGTTGCGACGCGAGAGGCCGCTTACGCATGACCTATGCAAGGCGCTCATAACGGGCCTCGGTGGAAGCCTTCGCCGGATTCACATTACGAAGGTCGAGAATCGCACCTACTACGCCGAGATGCAGATCCATCGCGACGATCAGATCATCAACGTGGACGCGCGTCCTTCTGATAGCATTGCCATTGCTCTTCGATGTTCAGCCCCCATGTATGCACAGGATTCGCTTCTGACCGTCATGCAGTTTGAGGATTCGTCTGGCGAAGAATCGGCCGAGGCCGAAGCTGAGCCGTGGGCCTCGTCGCCAGAACGGCCGACAGTTGCGGCATCCGATGAAATGAGTCCTGAGCAGCTCAAACAATATCTGGAGAACCTGCGCCCGGAAGATTTTGGGAAGTTCAATATTTAGAGCGCTGCTGCTTCTCTTCCTCGCTGGCAGCGCTGCTGCGCAGGATCAGGATCAAACGGACACAACACAGATTCCCCAGGGCCCCCAGCACGTTGCGGGTCAGGTCGTGCGTCCGGGAAGAAACAAAATGGTGCCGGTGCCGAATGTAATGGTGACTCTCCATCGGGTTGGGACGGATCACGCAGCGCCTCTTGATTCCAGTCACGCGGATGCGACCGGTCATTACGCTTTCGACTTCCGGCGAACCGGGGAGCCCGGCGCGATCTACTTCGTGTCCGCCTCGTATGGAGGGATCGCGTATTTCACGCCGCCCCTGAATCGATCGGTGGTGCAAGGTGAAGACGCTGAGATCGCTGTCTTCGATACGACTTCCGCGCCCGTCAGGATGGATATTCGCGGGCACCATGTCGTAGTCTCTGCTGTCGATGTGAACGGAAGGCGATCGATCGCCGAAGTTTTCGAGTTGGCAAACGACAGCTCCGTCACACAAGTACCATCGGCGACTACTCACGAGCCAGTGTGGTCCGCGCTTCTTCCGCCTGGTGCATCGTCTTTCGAGGTGACGCAAGGTGACGTGCCAGCGGCGGCGATCAAGTTCGAACAAGGACGTGCAAATGTTTTTGCTCCAATCGCCCCGGGTCTCAAACAAATCGCAATCACCTACACTGTGCCGGCCTCGAGTTTCCCGCTGAGTATTCCGGTGGCGAAAGAGACTCAGATATTCGAGGTGCTCATCGAGGACGAGAAGGGGACAGTGACTGCACCGAAAATCAAGGAAGTCGCGCCAGTGGTGCTCGAGAAGAGGAATTTTCGAAGGTTCATGGGTCCTGATGTGCCGATTAATTCAGTCGTGAAGATCGACCTGCCCACGCCAGCCAAGCAGACGGACATCGATCCACGATTCATGGTCGCCCTGACTGTGTTGATCGGAGGCTCCATGGTATTTGCGCTTGCCCGAGCACTCCGCCGGCGGTAAGCTTCCGATACAATTGATCGCGGACGGAGCCCCGGAAGCCGGTGAAATGCCGGCGCGGCCCCGCCACTGTATCGGGCATAAAAACGCGCGCTCGTAGCACCACTGGCTGATGCCGGGAAGGTGAGCGCCGCGGCCCGGAGCCAGGAGACGACTCTCGTCCGCGCCACTTTCTACAGAACCTCGGGGGAGGGGCTGGTGGCGTACGGCATGTCTATCCTGGCACGTCGGCGTTGCAGGCATTCTCTCTCGATGAGGATGCTTTTTTTTGCGCTACGCCTGCCCGACAATCGCCGCACTGCTATTCGTATCCGCCTGCCGAAGCGAGAGCGTTGCGCGCGCTCCGTTCACCGATGATTTTGGTGATGCGATTACAATCGGAGCTGCCCCACAGCGCATCGTGTCGCTCAATCCCGCGACGACGGACCTGCTCTTTGCGCTCGGCGCCGGACAGCGGCTGGTAGGGCGAACGCACTGGGATCTCTATCCGGATTCCGCCCGCTTCGTACCTGACATGGGATCAGGACTCCGGCCGAATGTCGAAGCCGTGCTCGGCACTCATCCCAGCCTTGTCGTTTTGTATGCGAGCAATGACAACCGCCAGGGTGCGGCTGAGTTTCGCGCCGCCGGCGTGAAAACCCTCTCGCTGAAGATTGATCATATCGCCGACTTTTATCGCGCTGCACGCCTTCTCGGAATCATTGTTGGTGACAGCGCGCGAGGCGCCGCAGTATCGGATTCTGTACAGAAAACTCTCGACCGTGTTCGCAATGCGACCAGGCGTCTTTCAAGGCCTGGTGTCTTCTGGCACGTCTGGGACGCTCCGCTCATCACCATCGCGCGCGGAAGCTACATGAACGAGCTCGTTGAGATTGCCGGCGGGAAAAACATATACGGAGAAATGAACGAGGCGTCTCCGACGGTATCGATAGAGGATGTCCTGAAGCGCGATCCCGACTTCATTATCACCGGCGCGGAAGGAGCGGACAAAATTCGCAAGGATCCGAAGTGGTCCGAAGCGCGCGCGGTTAAGTTGGGCCACATCCTCGTCGCCGACACAGCACTTGTTGGCCGCCCGTCGGTACGACTTGGGGAAGCCGCAGTATCACTGGCCAGGCTACTTCATCCCGGAAGCGTGCGTTGATCGAGCACCGGACCTGGCACTGGGCCGCGATGCTGCTGCTCCTGATGACGCTTTGCGTGATCGCTGTTGGCACAGGTGCGATTGCAATTGCGCCGCGCGAAGTACTCCGCGCGATCGGTGGCGGCGGCGATGCCGCTGTGGTTTCGATCGTCAGGAATCTTCGGATGCCGCGCATTCTCCTTGCCGCACTTGTTGGTGCGGGTCTCGGGATGAGCGGCGGCGCTCTCCAGGGGACGCTCCGAAACGGACTGGCTGAACCTTATCTGCTTGGAGTGTCGGGAGGCGCAGCCGTTGGTGCGGTGATCGCGTTCGCACTTCACGCGGTGAGTGAAGGTGCGATTGGGATCGCGGCGTTTGCGGGTGCAGCGTCGGCGGTCGTGCTTGCACTGCTCGTTGCGAGAGCGGCAGGAGCCGGCGGACGAGGCGATCCACGGACGCTGCTCATGGCTGGTGTCGTGATCGGAGCGTTCGCCAACGCTGTAATCATGATTGCACTCGCCAATGCTCCGGCCAACACGGTGCGCGGTGCGCTCTGGTGGATGATGGGATCGGTGGCGGACACGTCGTGGAGAAGTGTCGGCACGCTCTCGTTATACGTTCTCATCGGCGGCGGCGCGCTCGTCTATTGGGCGCGCGAGATCGACGTACTTGCGCTGGGCGATGAACCAGCGGCCGCCCTTGGCGTGAACGTCGAAGCATCGACGCGTCGTATTTATTTATTGTCGGCTCTGCTGGCTGGAGCAACCGTCGCAGCGGCGGGATTGATAGGTTTTGTGGGTTTGATCGTTCCGCACATCGTGCGCGCTGCAGGCATCAGACAACACAGGCCGTTGATCGCCGGTGCAGCGGTTATTGGCGCGACACTCGTCGTCGCTGCGGACCTTGTCGCGCGGACCGTTCGTCCGCCGGGCGAGCTTCCACTCGGTGCTGTCACCGCGGTTCTCGGCGTGCCTTTTTTTCTCGCTCAACTTCGACGGGCACGATGATCAAGTTCAGTGACGTCGTCGTCCGCTATGGCGCTGCACTTGTCCCAGCGCTCGACGGGGTCAGCTTCGAGGCCGCAGAGGGACGAATCACCGCCGTGACGGGACCCAACGGAAGTGGCAAGTCGACTTTGATCCGCGCCTTGATTCGCCGCCAGTCATTGGAGCGCGGATCGATTCAGATCGATGGCGATTCCCTCGATTCGTTAACGCCTCAGGAAAGTGCGCGGCGCGTCGCAGTAACTCCACAGCGTGAGGAGCCGGCCTTCCCGATGACCGTCAAAGAGTACGTGGCACTGGGGCGTTTTCCGCGGCTGGGATTGTGGCAGTCGCCTGGACAGACTGACGAGCGCGCTGGACTTGACGCCATGAAGAAAGCCGGGGTGGCTGAGTTTGCGGATCGACGCACCGACACGTTATCGGGCGGCGAATGGCAACGGGCGCGAATTGCTAGAGCACTTGCTCAGGAAGCTCGTGCACTGGTGCTCGATGAGCCGACGACGTTCCTCGATTTAGCGCATGAAATGTCTCTGTTCGAGCTCCTTCACTCGCTGGCCGAATCAGGAATGGCGGTGTTGCTCGTCAGCCACCAACTCAATCTCGTCGCGCGTTTTGCCGACTCGATTGTGCTGCTTCACCACGGGCGCGTTGTCGGATCGGGTACTCCCGCCGACGTGATGCAGGCCCCCTTGCTGGAGAGAGTCTACGAGTGGCCGCTGGTGGTTTCGCGTGACCCCGCGATTGGCGCGCCGTCTCTTGTTCCGCTTAGACGATTGTCACCGCGACTCTGATCGCAATTTCTCCCATACTGATTCTTAATCAAATGCCGAAACTGAATTTGTTCATCACAAGCGCTAGCGCGGCACTAACAATTTGTGGCGCTATGGTTCCGTCTTCGGTCTGGGGCCAGGCTCACGACACGACAACGCTGACGGCGGTTGTAATTTCCGCGACCAAGACGCCGGCTTCGCAAGGATCGTTGACGCAAGCCGTCACGATTCTGACTGGTGAGCAGCTCCGATCGCAAGGCATTACTCGCGTTTCAGATGCACTGCGCACCGTCCCCGGCGCGTCAGTCGTGCAGAGCGGCGCGATTGGTTCTGTCACGTCCCTTTTTCTGCGCGGAGGCGAAAGCCGTTACACGAAAGTATTAATCGATGGCGTTGCTGTGAACGCTCCGGGCGGATTCTTCGACTTCAGTCATCTTACAACCGACAACATCGAACGGATTGAAGTCGTTCGCGGGCCGGCGAGTGTTGTGTACGGTGCGGACGCAGTCTCGGGCGTGATTCAGATATTCACGCGCCAGGGACGCGGGCCGCTTTCGATGAACGCAGACATCCGCGGGGGCACTTACCGAACGATCGATGGCTCGGCCGACGCCAGTGGAGCAACGAGTCACAGCCGTTTCTCTCTCGGTGCAGCAGAGCACAAGACCGACGGTATCATCCCCTTCAACAACCAGTACTACAACGGAACTTTGAGTGCATCCGCCGCAATGACACCGTCGCCGGGCAACGATGCAATCCTGACCGCGCGGTACACAACTGCCGAGTATCACTATCCGACGGATTTCACGGGTGCTCCGGTGGATTCAAATTCCTACCGCGTCCAGCATCGGCTTACCGCGGGCTTTGATGGAACAGCGAAGGCCGGTGAGTCACTCAAAGCCAGGTTGCTGCTAGGAAGCAACGAAGTGTCCGATCTGACTGAAGACATTGCTGTCCCATTCGGCGCGGTATCTCCCATGCACTCGGCGCAACTTTCGAGAAACTACCGGCACAGCGCGGAGGGGCGGCTACTGTTCGCACTACCGTCGGCGGCGACGTTCAATGTCGGCGCTGAGTATATGCAGGAACGAGAGCGAAGCACGGGCAACGCTGGACCTGTGGGTCTGAGAGGAGAACCGACGCCGGGCTTTTCTGCAGACAGGACGAACCGCGCAGCCTACGCGGAATTGCTGGGCACTTCATCGGACGGAGTTTCGTACACGCTTGCCGCGAGGCGCGATGACAACTCCGATTATGACCCCTTCAATACTTATCGCGTCGGCGCCAGTACGCCGGTGACGAGCTCACTGCGCTTCCGTACTTCCGTAAGCACGGCATTCAACGCACCAGCCTTCGATCAGATCATGCCGACGTTATTCACAACCGGAAGCGTCGGGCTCAAGCCGGAGCGCAGCCGCGCCTACGAAGCTGGGCTGGAGCAAAGCGTCGCAAACGGGCTGGTTCATCTAACTGCTGATTACTTCAACCAGCGCTTCACCGACCTCATTCAATTTGTCTCGGGTGGACCCCCGAACTTTCTCGGCAGCTATGCCAATCTCACAGAAGCGCAGTCGAAGGGCTACGATGTTGCGCTTGCTTTCGCGCCGGTCGCGAACTGGTCGGGAAGTGTCAGCTATACACAGGCCACCCCCCGTGTAACAAAGGTCGCGTCGACGTATACCGGTGGATTGAAGCCCGGCGAGGCGCTGATTCGCCGCCCAACGCATTCAGGAAACGCTGTCCTCACCTACTCCGAGCGAAGAGCCGGATCTTTCTCGGTGATGACGAGTTACATCGGGAAGAGGCCTGATCTCGACTTCAATCAGTTCCCGTCTCCAACAGTCACGCTGCCGGCCTACGTGAAAGTTGATCTCGCGATGTCGCGCGAGCTTTTTCGCAGCGAAACGGGGAAGAGCTCCCTCTCATTCACCGCGCGCCTGGAAAACGCGCTCGATCGCAGATACGAGGATGTCCTGCACTTTGCGACTCCGCGGCGCACGCTCCTGCTCGGCGCGAGGCTCACGGGGAGTTTGTAGATTGCACTGATGGATCCGCTTGTCACCGAAGCTGTCGTGCTTCATGCGTTCGACTACCTGGAGACGTCACGCATCGTCCGCCTGATGACGCGTGATGCTGGCATCCAGTCCGTCCTGGCGCGTGGCGCCCGCAGCTCGCGAAAGCGGTTTGGCAGCGCAATCGATCTCTTTGCGCAGGGTACGGCGGAGATTCACGTACGGCCCAATCGGGACCTGCAGTCACTTGCATCGTTCGACGTGACACGCGCCAGGCCCCAGCTTGCGACGGATGTCGGAAGATTTACTGCTGGCTCGATGATCGCGGAATTGTCGATGAAGTGGGCAAGCGACGACCCTTCGCCAGGACTTTTTGATGCAGTGGAGCTCGCGCTGGATAAAGTCGCAAGTGCACCGGCGGGGCAAAGCATAGAAGCCGCTCTTGCGGGGGCGTGGCACATCATCGCTACACTTGGCTTTACACCTGCACTGGACGTATGCGCGAACTGCCACACCGATCTCGACCCGGAGGCACGCGTCACTTTTTCTCACTCCGCCGGAGGAGCATTGTGCGTCAGCTGCGGAAGGCTTGCCGCAGGCAGCAGAGTCATTCCGGCAAATGCGCGGAACGCCATGCGCGAATGGACATCGGGAGGCGGGGCTGCGGTTGTGAGTGATTCCGAAGCTCGCGCGCACCAGCGGCTATTACGCGAATTCTTTCAGGAGCATCTCGGTGTCGAGAAGGAGCTCCGTGCCTATCGCGTCTGGGAGCAGGGAGCCTGGAGCGCGGCGTGATCCTCGGCACTGCGGGGCACATCGATCACGGAAAAACTGCGCTGGTCAAAGCTTTGACCGGTGTGGACACAGACCGTCTTCCCGAAGAGAAGCGCCGAGGTATCACAATCGATCTTGGCTTTGCTTCGCTCGAGATTGAAGGGCGCACAATCGGGGTTGTCGATGTTCCTGGTCACGAAGCTTTTATCCGAACGATGCTGGCCGGTGCGAGCGGGATAGACATGGCAATGCTGGTGATTGCCGCGGATGAAGGCGTGATGCCCCAGACGCGCGAACATTTGGAGATCTTGTCGTTGCTGGGTGTCACGCGAGGTGTGGTCGCCGTGACGAAGAGCGATCTGGTCGACGCAGAATGGCTTGCACTTCAGGATGAAGAAATCCGCTCTTTTATTTCCTCGACTTCGTTTGATCCAGTCGATGTGATTGCAGTTTCAGCGCGGACAGGCAATGGCATCGCTGCATTGAGGAACGCGATCCACGCCGTGGCCGAAACGGTGGGCCCGACGCCGGCTGAAGCGGATTTGTTCAGGATGCCTATCGATCGCGCCTTCTCGATCAAGGGGACAGGCACCGTCGTGACTGGAACAGTGTGGACGGGAGAAGTCACAAGAGATTCCACGGTCATTGTTCGGCCAGGGTCGCGCGTTGTAAGGGTGCGAGGGATTCAGCATCACGGACAGCAGGCTGAGGCGGCGTGCGCGGGCCAGCGAACCGCGGTAGCGCTGGTTGGACTCGATGTTGAAGATGCAGCCCGCGGATCTGTTCTCGTGTCGGACGACCATTGGGTTGCGACGAGGGAGATCGACGCGACCGTGAAGTTGAACGGCGCGGACGTGAGCGTGACTGCCCGGACACGAGTCGAATTTCATCTGGGTACGTCTGAAACAACGGCGCGCATAGTCCTGTTGCCTTCCATGGAGAGTCCCGCTGCGCGAGATGCTCATCGCGCGCGAATTCATTTCACGGATCCGATTCTCGTTCGAGGCGGCGATCGGTTCGTGCTTCGTCTGCCGTCTCCCGCACGAACGATCGGTGGTGGTGTTGTGGTTGACTCCTTTCCAGACTCGAGTCGGCGCAGGACGAGGAATTCGCGCCAAGCGGTCGAGAGCGCAGTTGACGCGCTGCCTCAAACGATCTGCGAGTCCATCATTGCTGCGGCGGGCGCTCGGGGAGTTGTTACTGCGACGCTGCCGATTCGGACGGGACTTAATGCCAATGGGGTTGCCTTGGCCGTGACTCGGTCTGGCGCACAGACCATTGGCTCGCGCGTTTTTTCGGCGGCATCCGTAATCGCGCTGGCATCGCAGGTCGAGGAGGTGGTGAAACAGCGGACAGCAAACCATCCGCTCGACGAGGGTGTCTCATTGCAG
>JANYKY010000231.1 GCA_025357975.1 Gemmatimonadaceae bacterium | reverse complement strand
AGACACATGCCAGACATTCGGGCGCAATCAGGCAAGATCAATGTCGCGACTGGCTGAGTACGGCAGCTTTGAATACGAGCAGGTTTTTGAAGCCAGCGCGCGAAAGTCTCACGCGCGAGTGTTCCGCATTCGCGTTGTGACTGATACCGCGGTGGCAGCGGCGCAAAAACAGAAAGGGAACCCATGAGGATTCCCTTTCGTAAACTCTTCCCTGAAAATGCGCCCTCTCGGAATCGAACCGAGAACCTACTGATTAAGAGTCAGTTGCTCTAACCAATTGAGCTAAGGGCGCAGGGGTGTTGCATTGTGGTGCGCCAGGAGGGAATCGAACCCCCGACCCACAGCTTAGAAGGCTGTTGCTCTATCCAACTGAGCTACTGGCGCAGGCAGTCGCTGAATGTAATCAGGCAACTTCCGTCATTCAATCGGGGCCCCGGATTCGAACCGGCGAAATCTTCCAGTGACTTGCCTCGCACGGTCATTACGATAACGAGATCGCACCTGTGCCGTAACCCGGGGGGCGAACCAGAATGGATTTGCCGGTCGGTCGCGATCAAACGAACCGGCGCTTTGCAATGTCGAAGCGGTGCCGATATTCCGGACCAGGCGTTCATAGCGAAGTATGCACGCCTTACGACACCCTACAACAATCGATCACATCCAGAACATGACACGTTATCTGCTGTCAGCGTGCGCTATTGCGGTGGTCGTTTCCCCTGCCTCCGCTCAGGCACCGAGATCTACGAGCGTGGCAGACTGGCGCGCCGACGTCGAGTTTCTCCACAACGAGTTGATCAGCCATCATCCGAAGCTTTACTACGGTGAGCCCAGGCACCGGTTTGACGTGGCCGTCGCGCGCCTGGAAGCTGGCCTGCCCAATATGTCCCGCGAGCAAATCATCATGGGAATCGCCCGGGCCTTAGCCACGATTCAGGACGGTCATACACAGATCAATCCCGCCAATGACCAGGCCATTGGCTTCCACCGATACCCGATTCGACTCTACTGGTATAGCGATGGATTGTTCGTGCGGGCGACTGCGCCAGAGTACAGGCGATTCGCGGGAAGCCGCTTGCTGGATGTCGATGGGATTCGGGTTGACACGATTGTCAAACGGCTTTGGCCGTATATCCACGGGGACAATGAGATGACTGTCAGGGACGTCCTGCCATCGCGTCTCGTCCTCGCTGAAGTGCTACATACGGTCGGTGGCGCTACCTCCTCAGCCCAAGCGCGATTCCGGTTTCAACTGCCTGATGGAACTATGGAATCGGTCATCCTCTCTGCAGTTCCTGTCTCCGCGCCAATGAATGGCTGGGTGACCGCGAGAGACGTAGCGACGGCTGCACCGCGCTACTTGCGAAACGCGAGTCGCAACTACTGGTTCGAATACATCGACAGCTTGAACGCGGTGTATGCGCAAATAAACGCCGTTTCGAACTCGGATGACGAGACGTTGGAAGATTTCTGCTCTCGACTTTTTTCGGCCACCGAATCTCGCGGTGCGAGCAGTCTCGTTCTTGATATTCGACTGAATAACGGCGGGAATAATACTCTTAACAAGCCCTGCGTTCTCGGGCTCATCCGGGAAACTCGCGTGAATCAACCCGGCAAACTGTTCGTGATCATCGGCCGTCTGACGTTTTCAGCGGCGATGAACCTGGCGGTTGACATCGAGCGCAATACGAACACGACTTTCGTTGGCGAACCGACTGGTGCATCACCAAATCATTTTGGAGAAACTCGCAAGATCGTTCTTCCGCGATCCGGGATCACCGTGCTTCATTCGACACTTTATTGGCAAAGCTCGGATCCGCGCGACGCGCGCCCCTGGATTGACCCAGCGGTACACGCTGTACTGTCATCAGCTGACTATCGAGCTAATCGCGACCCGGCAATGGATTCCATCGTGGCGCTCATTCGGAGACGATCGGTAGCCACCCACGCGGCCCGCTAATGGCCGCCGCCTTTTCTCACCGCCCAAATCGCAGCGCAACTATCAACAGAACCAGCGGACTGAAGAAAATGAGCAGGCCCTTCACTGCTCTCGAAGACGCTGCGGAAGCTGAGTGATCCTTATCGCCAGCGAGAATTCGTCCGGTAGAATCACTGTCCTTAAACGAGACAATGGAATTGAGAATGTGGACACTACCGGGGTACTCTTTTGGTTGCTGCGCATTCCAGAATCGAATAGTGACCTCGCGAATCGGATGATGGGCGGTAATTATCGAGTCGTTCGAAACGAAGGTCGTTGCATGGGCAGCGATGGCAACACACGGCGCTATCGGGGAAACCATGCACGAGTCTCGATCTGCGTTCCGCGAAAGCAGGGTTTCGCTTTCATAGACGGTCAACGCAAACGCCGTATCCGTATTGTTTCTTATTATGATCCCCCCGGAGTCCGCCGATATGGCGAGGGCAAGCTCGGGGCGTAGCGTTTCGCTCCGCCCTGGATGATTGCAGGCGAAGAGGCCAAGTAAAGCCGAGGCGAGACAAGGCCCAAAGCTACGGGTGAGGCGAGTCGAAGCTTGCGAGATAACGTCTCCATTCTCCAAATGCCGCTCGTCAAGAACTTAAAATCGCTTCGGCGGCTGGCCAACCGGTGAACGCACGAAGGGCATCCAGTTATGGATGCCCTTCGCCTACGCTATCGGCCTCTACTTCTTCCAGAGCGTACCGTCATTCCCCAGCAGCAAGGTTGTGCCGTCTGAAGCGGTACTCACGCCGATGAACGTTCCCGAGGGCACGACCGGCACGTCCCAGCCTCCGGTGGTGTTCAGCTTGTAGACAGATCCGGCGGCATTCACGGCCCATACGTTTGTGGCACTGCCGACGGCAATCCATCGAAATGTACCAGGCATGCTGACCCAGCCCGAGCCATTCCATCGGTAGACCTTGTCCGACGAAGTATGCGCCCATACAGTGCCATCGGCCGCGGCACCGACAGACACTGCCGAACCGGGCATTAGCGTCCAGGTCGTGCCAGTCCACTTGTAGATTGCGCCACCCGAGTTGACACCCCAAACGTTCGACGCACTGCCAGCCGAAACTTGCATCAACGCGCCGGGAACGATGGTCCAGCTCGTGGCCCGGTGGGCAATTTGGTAGTTGGGCTCTACGCCCCAGCGATCGCCGTCCTTGCCAAACGCGGCCTGCGCCATAACGATTCCGTCGGAGACGAAGCTCGTTCCATTCCAGGCGTAACTCTGATATCCGGCGATCCCGCCGAAGGTGGAGGCCGACCCGATGCTGGCGTTCGTGAAAACCTTACCGCCGTCGATCTGCGTCCAACCATTGGCAGTCCTTGCCGCGGCTTTCATCGCCGCCAGGATATTCGTGAACATGGACGTCGTCAAGGTGGTTGACGTCGTCGTAGTCGTCGTGGTCGTTGTTGGCGATGTTGTCGGCGGCGGCACGACTACCTCACCCGACGTCGTCTGG
>JANYKY010000218.1 GCA_025357975.1 Gemmatimonadaceae bacterium | reverse complement strand
AGTATGTATGATCATGCTAAGCAATACTTTGATGGGACATGGCAGTTCAGTGCATCGAAGTTAGTTAAGCATAAAGACGGATATTACTTCCATTTATGTTGTGAGAAAGAAGTCGATCCGACCGCTAACCAGTTCATTCCGACATCTATTCCCATAAATGTCGCTGACTCTATCATCGGTTTTGTTTTGGCCGCGATCAAGCCGTGGACGCGAATCTTTAACATCGAAGCTGGTCACTTCGACGCGGGCACCGCGTACGCAGCGGCAAACACAATGCGGGTGGATGACAGAAGCCCGCATTTCTGGCGAACGCATGACGGCGGTCGCACCTGGACCGAGATCGACAACGGTATCGGTTCTGGAGCCGTGTCGAACTCCATTCGCGAAGATCCCAAGGTGAAGGGACTACTATATGGTGGCACCGACACGCAGGTGTGGATCTCGTATGACGACGGTGATCACTGGCAGTCACTGCGGATGAATATGCCCGCGATCTCAGTGCGCGATCTTCAGCTCAAAGATGATGCGACGTGCATGTGCTCCGACCTGATCGCAGGAACGCATGGCCGGGGTTTCTGGATTCTCGACGACGTGACCCCGTTAAGAGCAATGGCAACCGAGCGTGGCACTGGCTCGACCTATCTCGTAAAGCCGAAGACCGCAGTGCGCATGCGGTTTGCCAACAACGATCCAACACCGTGGCCGCCCGAGGTTCCTGCCGGAGAGAATCCGCCGCCAGGCGCGATCATCGATTACAACCTTGCGGCATCGGGCGCGGTTAAGCTCGACATCGTCGATGCGGGTGGCAAAGTCATCAGATCTTATACGAGCACTGACTCCGTGCTGCCCCCTGACCCTGGATTGAACCCTGAGCTCTACAACAAAGTTTGTCAGCGAAATCCGAACGCTCCGCATTGTTCGGTTCCGTTGTACTGGGCAGCGCCGAATCTGGCGCTCTCGCCTGCGGCTGGCATGCACCGTTTTATCTGGGACATGCGCTACGATCCGATTCCGGGAACAACCAGCGAGAACGAGGCAGGCGCCATCCCGCACCGCACATTCTTCTCGGCCACAACACCATTTGCGCCGCCGGGGTCGTACACCGTGCGCCTCACTAACGGCGGAAAGACTTTCGCGCAACCACTCTCGCTCGTACTCGACCCGCGGGTGAAGACGTCGGCAGCGGGGATGACGCAGGTCGGAACGCTTTCACGTGAGATGTATGACGACGCATTCGCGGCTCACGCTGCATATGCGGATGCACGGAGGATGTCTGATGGACTCACGAGCTCTGGCGATGCTGCATTGAAGGCGAGGATCGATTCGATCGCTCCGCTTGCAAACGCGCCCGGAGCACGCAGAGGTGGATTTGGCGGGCCTACATCTGCGGCTGCTCCGACCTTGGAGAATGTTCAGGCGGCACTACTTGCAGCGGCGATGTCGATGCAGGATGCCGATGTCGCTCCGACAGCGAGGCAGCTCGATGCCGTGGCGAAGGCGAGAGCTCAGTACAGGGACGTCATGTCACGATGGAAGTCGCTGGGAGCGGGACGAACTTCGCCCTGAGGCATGTCTTCAACCCGGACCGCCCCATTGCCTGAGCCGGATTTCGGTGCAGTAGCGTCCGCTGACATCGGCCACGATTCGGCGCTCGAGCGCGCGACCATGCGCAAGGTCAGCGTGCGCCTGCTTCCGTTTCTCTTCGTCCTGTACCTGTTCAACTTTGTAGACCGCAGCAACATCGGGCTCGCCGCGCTTCAGATGAACCGCGACCTGCACTTCTCGTCGACCGCGTTCGGCTTCGGTGCCGGAATTTTTTTCATCGGCTATGCGCTTTTCGAGGTGCCGAGTAACCTTGCTCTCGCCCGGGTAGGTGCGAGGAGGTGGATTGCCCGTATCATGATCTCCTGGGGGATCCTCGCCGCATCGATGATGTTAGTGCGCACACCGAATCAGTTTTACGTCGTTCGATTTCTTCTCGGTGTGGCGGAGGCCGGTTTTCTTCCTGGCGTCGTCTACTACCTGACGCAATGGTTTCCTGCGCCGAGGCGCGCACGCGCAACATCACGATTCTTTATCGCTCTCCCGATGTCGGGCATCCTCGGAGGATTCTTTGGCGGATATCTGCTTGGGATGGACGGTCGCCTTGGACTACACGGCTGGCAATGGCTCTTTCTTCTCGAAGGCCTACCATCTGTTCTCATCGGTTTCTCGGTTCTCTGGTATCTGACCGACAGGCCCGAAGACGCACACTGGCTAACGGACGATCAGCGGACCTGGCTGATCCATCGAATGAGCCAGGATAAGCCGGCGTACGCTGGGTCTCACAGACGCACTGCTATTCACGTGATCAGGATGCCGATCGTCTGGATGCTGGCAGTTCCCTATTTTCTCATGCTCACCGCCGGTTACGGGTACACCTTCTGGGCGCCGACAGTCGTTCGAGACGCACTTCATTCGTCGGATTCAGCTACAGGATTAGTTACGGCCGCAATTGCCTGCGTGTCGATGGCATTCATGCTTCTCCACGCTGCGAGCTCCGACCGCCACCATGAACGCTTTCTGCACGCGGCGTTTGGCGGACTCCTCATTGCCGCAGGCTTTACCGGTGCCGCTCTCCTGTCACAGCCGATCATGCGCGTGATGTTCCTGGGATTGGTAATCATCGGTTGTAACTGCATGCTCTCGCCTTTCTGGTGTCTGCCTTCCAGAATCCTCAGCGGAGAGGCTGCTGCCATCGGCATCGCTTTGATCAATTCCCTCGGCAATATTGGCGGGTTTGTCGGCCCGTATGCAATCGGATTTTTCAAGGACAGGACGGGCGGAAACACTGGGGCATTCCTCGTCCTTGCTGGCTTCGGTCTCGGTATGGCGGCCTTGTGCGTCGCATTGCGATTCAGCCCTGCGCTGGGCGAACCAATTCCGACGGTGACTGTTAGCCTGGAACCGGCAAGCTGATGTAGCCATGCCAAATGGTGAGGCGCATATTCGGGTATTCCAATGTGCATGAGAAGCGTTTGACCTCAGAGCTCCAGAATCAGCTTCAGGAGATACTCGGCCCCGCATATCGCATCGACCGCGAGCTCGGCGGAGGCGGCATGTCACGCGTCTTTGTTGCAACCGAAACAGAGCTCGACAGGCAGGTAGTCGTAAAGGTTCTGCCGCCAGAGTTGTCCGCCGGTATCAACACCGATCGTTTCCGCCGGGAAATTCAGCTCGCGGCGAGACTACAACATCCACACGTAGTTCCGCTTCTTGCAGCGGGCGCCAAAGGCTCGCTCCTCTACTACACGATGCCGTTCATCGGCGGAGAAAATCTTCGCGCCAGACTGTCACGCTCAGGTGAGCTGCCCGTTCAGGACGCAACAAGGATTCTCCGCGAGATAGCCGACGCCCTCGGTTATGCGCATGCACAGGGAGTAGTTCACCGAGACATCAAGCCGGAAAACATTCTCCTCTCGGGAACGCACGCGCTGGTGACCGATTTCGGAGTCTCGAAAGCACTGAGCAGTGCGACTTCCGAATCGCCCACCAACGCAGAGACCCTGACCTCACTCGGCGTTGCGCTTGGTACGCCTGCCTACATGGCCCCGGAGCAGGCAGCGGCAGATCCAATGGTGGACGCGCGCGCGGACATCTACGCGCTCGGCATCGTCGGGTATGAGCTTCTGGCTGGGAAAACACCTTTCGCTGGACTAAGTCAGCAGCAAACGCTCGCAGCACACATAACGGCGACGGCGTCTCCACTTATTCAGCTTCGCCCTCAGATCCCGCCAGGACTCGCCGAAGTCATCATGCGGTGCATCGAGAAGCGCCCGTCTGACCGCTGGCAGTCGGCCGAAGATCTATACGCGGCACTCGAGCCCTACACCATGGCCAGCGGGGCGACTGCACCCACCCCCGCCGCGAAGCGAAAGCCGTTCGCATGGACGCCGCAGAGAATCGCGGTCGCGGCTGGCATTGTCGGACTTGTGGCAACCGGACTCTTCGCGAGCACGATTGCGTTTCGACGTGAAGGTCAACCGTTGATCGTCGGAAACACGCGACAGGTTACAAACGCAGCAGGACTCGAGATCATTCCAAAGATTTCACCCGATGGCAAGCTCGTGGCATACAACGTAATGAACGGAAACTCCTACGTTCTTTACGTAAAGCAGCTCTCGGGCGGGCGGGCGATTGTGCTCACTGATACCGGGGCGTTCGCGACGTGGAAACCTGATGGCTCCACCATTCTCTTCACCGGCGAGCACGAGCGCAACTACACCGTGCCCGCACTCGGAGGCATTCCCACTTTGGTTGCGGGGCTCGATGGCCTTGTCGGATGTACGTACTCGAATAACGGCGATCAAATCGCGTGCACGGACCCTGCGAAGCAGGCAATCGTCGTGGCGCAGGCAAATGGCGAAAACCGCCACGTCTTGCAGCGTACAGCGAGCCCTGATGGAGTACTCATGCCGTCCTGGTCTGCCGACGACAAGCTGATCGCCTATTCAGTCGGCAATTCACAGTTTTTTGTCGGCGAGAATATCGGCAATCTTGCTCCGTCGTCCATTTGGGTTGTTCGCCCCAACGGAGGAGAGCCGGTGCGAATTTCCGACAACAAGCATTTGAATGTCAGCCCGGTTTGGACACCTGATGGTGCTGTGGTTTTTATCTCCTCGCTCGGAGGTAATCGCGACATCTACATGCAGCGGCTGGGGCGGGATCTTTCGCCGAGCGGCAATCCCATTCGGCTGACTACTGGTCTCAACGCGCATACCATATCGATTGACCGAGCGGCTGGAATCGTCGCGTATAGTCTTTTCACAACTGCGGCAAATGAATGGGCTGCTCCAATATCGAC
>JANYKY010000163.1 GCA_025357975.1 Gemmatimonadaceae bacterium | reverse complement strand
CTTTGAACCAGGCTTTCTGGGTGGCGCCGAGGATCGTTTGAGGCGGCGCGTTGCGCTGCGAATTCGTAACATGCGTGCCATTGAAGCTGACTTCCGCTGGCGGATTCCCGCCGTTGAAGGCACGACCGCCGTCGAGCACCTGCGCCACATCCTCCGGAAACATCCCCGTGAACTCCGGCCCGAAAGCTCCGGCCGCCGGGTCGCTGAACGGGTCGGCGCTGCGATAGCTGTGCTGATCAGTGATGATGAGGTCGAGATGTTTGCCGTAGCGATAAGAGCGATAGCCGATCAGGCTGTTGATCGCGGCCAGATTGTTTGGCTCGTCGCCAAGGCCGTTCGCATCCCACTTTTCTATCGCAACATTCGTCAGCGCGGGCGGATCGAAGGTTTCGAGCGAAGGTCCGCTGACCTTCTTGCAACGCGACGGCAGATATTCCCACCATGCCTGGTTGGCGGCGACCTTGATGCTCTGGCCAGGCCGCGCCTTGCCGGCCTGCTGGATGCTCTGCCAGCCTTGCCACGAGAATTCGTGGTTGTCCCACATCGGGACGAAGGGCCAGCGCGCGCGAGCGTCCTGAAGATCGGGATCGGCGAGATAGCCTTTGTAGATCGCCCGGTAGCCATCGACTGTCAGCGGTATGTGGAAGTTGCCGACCTTGATGCCATCCGGGATGCGCGCCACCTCGTAGATCGTGCGGTCGTAACGGGTCTTGACCTCGTCCGGATATTCGACGACCTCGTAGATGAAATCGCCAAGATGCAGAACGAATTCGAGCTTCTCGGCAGCGGCAGCGCGTTCGTCTTCGTAAATCATCCGGCGATAGGCGTTGAGCTTGCCCTCGTTGACATCCTGGCAGCTCACGAAGGCGAAGTTCACTGTGCGCGGATCGTTCGGCAGCGGCGCAGTGATCGTGCGGCCGACCCGGCTGCCGTTTCCATCGGTGTCGGTAAACCGATACCAGTAAGTGCTCGCCGGCTTGAGTCCGCCAATCAGAACACGTGCAGTCCAGTCCGCGGCGCCCGAGACCGGTGCCTGCGCATGCGCAATGACTCGGCGGAATGCCTCATCTTCGGCTACCTCGACCGTCAGGCGCTGGCTTGTGGCCCCGGCAAATTGACGCCGCGTCCACACGATGACACTGTGCGCATCGGGGTCGCCCGAAGCGACGCCTTGCGGATAGAGATCACGCCGCTCGCGCCAGTTGACACTCGAACCTCGAGCCGGTTCGACCCAGGAGAGCGAAGCACCGATTGCTGCTGCAGTTTTCAGAAATGATCGGCGGTCAATCTTCATCGTCTCACTCCGTCCGGGTTGCAGTTGGCGCCACCGCAGGCTTGGGACGCGAGCGCCCGCCAAGACAAGTATTCTATGCCCAGAGAGTTGCTTCGGCGTGTAAGGTTTCGATCAGATTTTGATGATCAGGCGACCGAAGGGCCGCCTCATGATGGCGAGCGAAGCCAGCTACCGAAGCGAGACGTGGTCAGCTTCAGCGATCGTTGGCCAACTTGAATGTGCCAAGATTTCGGCGCTTCCCGGTCTTGGGGTTCTTTTTCCGTGAGTACAGTCGATACTCGCCCGATTTGAGCTTACGGATCATTGTGCCCTCACGATGGACCGGCGGCAGTAAGTGTTAGGCGGAGGCGTGGTATAGCCCGGGTAGATCGGTAACAGAATAGTCCAGCAACATAGGTAACACTCCTTCTAAACTGCATGGCAACGCCTTGTTCTGCGAGGATCGCCATGCCCTGGTCGGAGACTTCACCTGTGGAAGAGCGGATTCAATTCATCAGCGACGCACTGAGCGATCGCTTCACGATGTCAGAGCTGTGTGCTCGGTACGGAGTCAGTCGTCGGGTGGGCTACAAGTGGCTCGCGCGATACGAGGAGGGAGGGCGTCGCGGGCTCCGCGACCTGAGTCGAGCTCCTCACCACTGTCCGCACCGAATCGACAGCGAGCTCGCCGATCTGATCTGCGATTTCCGCCGCCAGCATCCATTCTGGGGTGCGCGGAAGCTGCTACGGGTGCTCCTTACGAGAAATCCGGACGTGAAGGATTGGCCAGCGGCGAGCACAACCGCAGATCTACTCGCCAGGCGTGGCCTCGTGCTCAAACGGCCGCGGCGTCGGCCGCATCAGCATCCTGGAGTGGTACCGCCGACGACTAATGCTCCCAACGATCTCTGGACTGCAGACTTCAAGGGCGAGTTTAAGACGGGTAATGGGATCTATTGCTATCCGCTTACCATTGCCGATCAGCACACACGGTTCCTGCTCACTTGTCATGGTCTCCTGTCAACTCAGACAGTCACAGCCCGGCCGGTGTTTGAGAGAACATTTCGGGAACACGGATTGCCGAAAGCAATTCGCACCGACAACGGTGTGCCATTCGCAACGCAGGCGATCCACGGACTGTCTTATCTCAACGTCTGGTGGATGCGTCTCGGAATCCAGCACCAGCGCATCCTTCCTGGACGTCCAGATCAGAACGGCGCGCACGAACGAATGCATCGTACACTGAAACGTCAGGCGGTTCGTCCAGTGAAGAAGACCTGCGCGGCACAGCAGCGAGTCTTCGATTCATTCCGCGCCGAATACAACGATGTTCGGCCTCACGAGAAACTGAATCAAGACACGCCGGCTTCTCACTACGCTGAGTCTCCGCGCCCTTATCCGTTGAAGCTTCCGGTTCTCGAGTACCCGGGCCACTTCGTGGTTAAGAAGATCACAACCGGCGGCACATTCCGCTTTCACTACAAGCTTCTTTACGTCGCCAACTCTCTGGTCAATCAACACATCGGTCTCGAGGAAACCGATGACGGTGTGTGGTCGATCTACTTCAACACCGTACTCATTGCAACTCTCGATGAGCGGGATTACATCATTCGTGGATAACACCAAAAGTGTTACCCATGTTGCTGGACACTTTTGTTACCTATGTCCCCGGCTGCTCACGTCACCGCAAGACGAATACAATGCCCAGGCCCGCAGAAGCTGCATTGCCGAGTGATCGCGCAACTCGCGTCACACGTGCGTTCAATGCGCCCCGCGAATTGGTGTGGGATGCGCATACCAAGCCCGAACTCGTGCAGAAATGGCAGGGCGATGATGGCATAGCTACGCGCGCCTGGATGACATGTT